>CAYNLJ010000007.1:2059-21037 GCA_964398005.1 uncultured Caldithrix sp.
GTAAAATCCTAAATGGCATTATTTTCCCTATGCTGATCGTTTTGCTGGCCTTCCAAATGGTATTGGCTGGTGGTAGTTTTAAATGGATTCAGGTAGGGAAAATAAAAAATAAAGTAATGGATTGGGGGCCACAGCTGGGCAACTACTGGCAGGATCTCTGGTACTATTATGATAATTTTCAGATGTGGAACCAATGGTTTAGTGTTTGGGGAATTGGTGTGGCCAACTGGACAGATGAGAATGGTAAGTTTCATGCGGTTTTTGATGATGTAGAATCTGAAGATGGATTGGGTACTTATATCTTTGCAGTGGAATATGAACCGGGACTAACTGTTAAACGATATTTCCGTTATCAGCCTCCTCAAATTGTTGTTGATGGTTTACACATCGAAGAACCTTTTCCGCAGTTTGGCGATGAAATAGCGCCGGAAAAAATTCGTGGTACAGCTGATGTTATGGTTGAATCTCACATCAGAACTTACATTGGTGTGGATATTTATCAAAGAGCCTATGGCTGGAGTCAGACAAACCACGATGATTATATCCTTTACGAATGGACACTGGTAAATACCGGAAACACAGATTTAGATGATGAAATCGAGCTGCCTGGTCAGGTACTGGACAGTCTCTACTTTGGTATGAATCTGGAAGCCAACCCGAATGTAGGCCCGAATCATGCATGGCACAGCAAGATCGGTGAATTAGTGGACGATCCTTTTAGAATGCTTTATGCTTATCCTTCCAAGAACCCAACCACTCCGTATGATGATTATGCCAATCCGGATTATTTCACAGGTTTTCCAAAAGACCCGGAATGGATAGGGTTGTTAACGGTGCATGCAGACCGCAGTGCTCAAGACCATCGGGATGATCCAAGACAACCACAAATGACCGCTAATTTGAACCCCTGGCAAACCTGCGTCAGCCGATGGGGTAGTTATCAACGCATGGCAGAGGGCTTTAAAAAAGATTTAAACATTCCCTACATGCAGGAACTGGGCTACAATGTTTATCCCAATACCCATCACCATCCAAGAATGGATGATGTCGACTATTGGAAAGCAAGATATCCTTTAACCTACCGTTGGTTCAAATGGATTATTGCCTCTACCGAATCATTCGGCCCCTATCATCTGGAATATGGCGATTCCATTAAAATTGTCTGGGCCAATGTTGTGGGTAGTATTGATCCAAAGACCGGCTGGAAAATTGCTAAAGCCTGGAGAAATGAGAAATGTGATTCGCTTTGGCAGGGCGATTTTTATCTCCCTCCGGCATGGCAATTTTACACAAATTTGACGGATAACGATAAAGCCCGGGATTCCTGGATTACAACCGGTAAAGATTCCCTTTTCCGCAACGCCCAAAATGCCATCTGGGCATGGAAACATAAATTAAATGTTCCGGTACCTCCACCACCTCCTTCAATCGAAGTTCAGGGGCGGCCGGATGGCGTACTGGTCAAATGGAGTGATGAATCGGAAAGTGTACCTGATTTTGCCGGATATCGTGTCTACAGGGCGCAAGGATCGACTTACTACGATGAAACCGATGGAGTGGTTAAAGGTGACTGGCAAAAGATTTTTGAATGCACAAAGGATAATCTGGTTCATGAATTTGAAGATAAGACAGCCGAACGTGGAAAATCTTATTTTTATGCTGTTACGGCTTTTGATGATGGAACGCATCCGGAAGTACCGGATAGCAGCCGGGGCGATATTTTTGGAAAGCCTGTTTCACTGGAAAGCAGCCTTTACTCGAACATGACCTTTCAACCAACCTATCTTACCCGACCGGCTGGAAAGAGCCTTGATGATATTCGCATTGTACCTAACCCATGGAATATCTCTGCCCAGCGTTATCAGTATCCGGGGCAGCCATACAAATTGATGTTTTTGAATTTACCGCCTGAATGTACCATTCGCATTTTTAATGAAAGTGGAGATTTGATTAAAACTATCGAGCATAAAAATGGCTCAGGTGATGAAGCCTGGGATGATCCTACAGGTCAGTATTTTATGGTAACCAAAAACCAGCAGGTTCCGGTTAGTGGCTTGTACATAGCCAATATTCAAACCCCGGATGGAAAATCCAAAAACTTAACGTTCTACATCATTCGTTAAATGAGGGGGAAAAGAGATGCAAAGAAAAAATATTATTGTAATGGTAAGTTTTCTCCTGATTGTAGCTTTGACAAATCAAACAATGGCTTTTGAAAAGTTAGGTCAGGCTGGTTTTAAGTTCCTGGATATTGCCGTTGGAGCAAGACCAACCGGTATGGCCGGAGCTTATACCATGATTGAAGGTGATGTCAATTCGCTCTTTTACAATCCGGCAGGTATTTCCTGGACGGACAAAAGGATCGATTTGATGTTTAATAAAACGAACTGGATTGCTGGCATTTCTTACAATTCGTTTGGCTTGATTTATAATTTGAAGAATTGGGGAACTTTTGGTTTATCCGCCCTTATGGCCGATTATCCAAAATCGATTCGTACGATGGTGGCCGATAATGAACAGGGCTTTGTAGAATTAGGTGAAATGAATGCCAGCGCTTATGCATTTGGTCTGGCTTACAGCCGAAAGATTACAAGTAAATTCTCCATTGGGGGCCGAATAAGTTATGTGGGCCAACAATTGGGAAAAAGTCTTATTCCCATCATGAGTGGTGGAGAAGAAGTTGGACAAAAAACGGTCAAAAACAAAACCAATAGCATCAGTTACGATGTAGGAACGGTTTTTTATCCCGGTTTTAAGAGCTTCCGCTTCGGCGTTTCGATAATGAATTTTTCCAGACAAATCAAGTACCAAAACGATGAATTCCAGTTACCATTAACCTTTCGGTTGGCCGGTGCCATTAATTTAATGGATTTTATTGATAGTTCCGATCAATACCACTGGTTACTTGATGTGGAAGTATTGCATCATCGGGATCATTCACAACGAGTGCTGATGGGAACAGAGTTCAGTTTTAAAAAGATGTTTTTTGTCCGTTTAGGCTACAAATCTAACCATGATATCGAAGGACTCAGTTTTGGTTTAGGAGTTAAAATTAAAGGTATCAGTATCGATTACTCCTATTCACCTGTGAAATATTTTGATCAGGTTTCAAGAATGTCAATCGGGTTTAGTTACTAAATCTGAAAAAGGATAGTGGATGCTGAAAATAAATAGTTCACTGTTTTTGAGTATTCTGATTGTTCTTTTTTGCCAATCATTATGGGGAAAAGAAGTCTACAAAGAACCTGGTGTCTATGATTTCAATTTCAACTGGCGCTTTATTCAACAACCGGTTTGCGGAGCAGAAGAGAAAAATTTTGATGATCAAAACTGGATGCAGATCAATCTTCCCCATGATTGGAGTATTTCTCAACCTTTTGATTCCACTTTGGAGGGGTGTACGGCTTACTTACCCGGCGGAATAGGGTGGTACCGTAAAACCTTCCATTTAAATATTGATACTGTAAATACCAAGGTTTTTATTCTGTTTGATGGTGTTTACAACAATGCCAAATTTTGGATTAATGGTAAATATTTGGGGGAACATCCTTATGGATATTCCCCCTTCTATTATGAACTTACCCCTTACCTTAGTCCCAATAATGATAACACGTTGGCCGTTCTGGTTGATCGTTTAAAATATGCCGACAGCCGATGGTACACCGGTTCGGGGATTTACCGATCCGTTAAATTAATTGTTAAAAACAAGGTATATGTTCCTATTTGGGGCGCTTTTATTCGCTTAGAAAAATTGAAGCGAAAAGAAAGTGAACATTCCTTAACCTTCACTGTTTTAAATGCCTTTAAGGAAGAAAAAAATGTAAAGGTTAAAATAGAGATTTCTGAAAAGGGCAGCGGCCGGATTGTTTCTAAAATAGACAGGGAAGTCTTTTTAAAACCAAATGAACGCAGAGTATTTAACGAAAAAATTAAAATTAAAAAACCTCTTCTCTGGGATATTGAGAAGCCAAATTTGTATCATTTTAAGATAAGCCTTTATGAAGGAAAGAAAAAGCTTGACCAATATCAGGAAACATTTGGCATAAGGTCTTTCTCGTTTGATGCTCAAAAAGGTTTCTTTTTAAATGGTAAAAATATTAAACTTAAAGGCGTATGTTTGCATCATGATGCAGGATTAATTGGTGCGAGCATGTTGAAAGGGGTTTGGGAGCGACGTCTTAAAAAATTAAAAGCAATGGGCTGCAACGCAATTCGCATTTCCCATAATCCTGCAGCCACTGAATTTCTGGATTTGTGCGATTCTTTAGGTTTTGTTGTCATCGAAGAGTTTTTTGATGAATGGGATTATCCAAAGGATAAGCGTTACAATACCAATGAAAAAGAACGTGATTATGTGACTGATGGTTATGCCTACATTTTTGAAGACAACTGGAAAAGTGATCTTCAAAATACTGTTTTTCGGGATCGCAACCATGCATCGATTTTTATGTGGAGTATCGGAAACGAAATAGAATGGACCTATCCCATTTACAAAATTGCTTCCGGATATTTTGATGCGGATTGGCATGGAAATTATTTTTGGGAACCTCCAAGATTTGAACCGGCAAAAATCAAAGAACGCTATGCCTACTATCTGGAAAAAATGTGGCAAGGCAAACATCGATTGGAAGAAACGGCCAAAAAATTAGCTGATTTTACACGACAATTGGATCCAACTCGTCTGATTACTGCTAATCTGATTTTTCCCTCTGTAAGTTTTAATACCGGTTACACAGATGTCTTAGACGTGGTTGGATTTAGCTATCGGCGGGTAGTTTACGACTGGGCCCATAAATATTTCCCTGATAAACCACTTATTGGTTCAGAAAATGTAGGCCAATGGCATGAATGGAAAGCCGTTTTGGAGCGACCTTTTGTCGGCGGAACGTTTATCTGGACTGGTATTGATTATTTGGGTGAGGCTACCAATCGCTGGCCATTAAAGGGGTTAAGAGTAGGATTTTTTGACACGGCCGGTTTTGATAAACCTTCCTATCATATGTTTAAATCGCTTTGGTGTAATAAACCACATGTTTATGTTGCGACACAAATCTTACAAAAATCGCTTTACAAATATGATCCAGAAACTAAAGCGCTTGTAGAACGGAAAACGGATGGCTGGCAAAAAGCTCTGTGGCAGTGGCATGATGTGAATGAACACTGGAATTATCAATCCGGCGACTCCGTGGTGGCAGAAGTTTACAGTAATTGTCCTGAGGTAGAATTGTTCCTGAATGGCAGAAGTCTGGGAAGAAAAAAACTGGCTGATTTTGAGGATCATATTTACAAATGGCTGGTACCCTTTCAGCCGGGAACACTTAATGCAGTTGGCTACAAAGAAGGAAAAAAAGTTGAATATAGCCTAATAACGGCTAATGAACCGGTATTTGTAAAACTAACAGCCGATAAGAACCATTTGAAAAATGATGGTTACGATGTGATTCATATCGTGGCTGAATTGCAGGATAATCAAGGCACACCTGTCAGACATCAGCAAAAGAAACTTGAATTTGTCGTAGATGGCCCGGTTGAAATACTCGGGGGTGATAATGGATCGATGGAAACGGTTCAAAATTTTCATTCTAATAATGTAGTTACCTGGAATGGGAAAGCTTTGTTAATCTTAAAATCAAAACAAAAAGCCAGCGGTAAAATTTCTGTGCAAATAAAAGGACAAGGTTTAAAAAGTAATAAAATAAAAATACAGTATGTTAATTAAAAAAGGAGCTATGAACATGAAGTACTTAATCAGCTTGTTCAGCGGTATTTTGATCATTCTGTTAATATTGGCCTGTAATCAGTCTGCAAAAGAATATCCGGAAGAAGCTTATGAGCGTCTGGCTTTATCAAAAGACAAACCTTTAAGTAAAGCTTCGCAACGTGCTTTGGAACGTGGTTATTGGCAGGATGGACGCTGGTATGTTGAGTTCCGTTATGCTGATTTAAAAGGTGATTTTGCTTATGAAGAAGGCGTTTCAAGGCGGGATCCTAGCGCAGTATTGAAAATTGGTGACACCTATTACGTTTGGTACACAAAAAGTGTTGGCAAAACCTACGGATTTGGAACAGGCGATACTGCTAAAAAAGTGTTCCCCTGGGATAAATCGGAAATCTGGTACGCTACTTCGAAAGATGGATGGACCTGGATTGAACAGGGAAGAGCTGTAGGTCGAGGTCCGAGAGGTTCTTTTGATGACCGTTCCGTATTTACACCGGAAGTAATGGAATACAATGGCAAATATTATCTGGTTTATCAAACCGTAAAAGCTCCTTACAACAATCGTGTGAAAAATCAGGTGGGAATGGCCGTAGCAGAATCTCCGGATGGACCATGGGTAAAAGTGGACCACCCAATTCTTTCTCCGACGGACGATGGCGAATGGAAAGGAGATGAAGACAATCGTTTTATCGTAAAAAAACGAGGCTCTTTCGACAGCCACAAAGTGCATGACCCAACCTTAATACATTATCGCGGTAAATTTTATCTTTATTACAAAGGCGAACGAATGGGCGAAAGAATCTTGATTGGCGGTCGTGAAATCCGCTGGGGTGTTGCCGTGGCTGACAAGCCCGAAGGACCATACAAAAAACTTGAATACAATCCAATAACCAACAGCGGTCACGAAATTATCATCTGGCCGTACAAGGAAGGAATTTGTGCCATGTTATTGACAGACGGTCCGGAACGCAATACCATTCAATGGGCACCGGATGGCATCAATTTCGATATTAAGGCATACATTAAAGGTGGCCCGGAAGCAGCTGGTCTGGTTCGTCATCTGGCAAATGATAACAATCCTCTGGATGCTTTAAAATGGGGATTAACCCACAAATATGTCACTTACGATTGGCAGTATATCCGGCGTTTTGAGAGTTACAAACCTGATAATCCTTACGCCTTCTGGCATTCAGATAGTGAATAATCTTAAGGAGGAGTTATGTTAATAGGAACTTTGTGGGCTTTATTGGCCGGTTTAATCCTGGGTATGTATGCCCTGCCAACAAAATTTGTTAAAGACTATGAATACGAAAACACCTGGGGCATGTTCTTTTTACTGACCATGTTTGTTGTGCCGCTTGCTGCAACCTACCTGCTGCTGAATGGGGTTGGCGAAATTTATGCCACTATGTCTGCCGGAAAATTTTGGGCGGTGATTTTGGCCAGTTTCTTCTGGAGTGTTGGCGTCATTTTTTGGGGTAAAGCGATTGACCATATCGGTATTTCGTTAGGGTTTTCTATCTTCATTGCGACCGTAATTCTGGTTGGTACTATTTTGCCAATTTTTATTGAAGGTTTTCCTGCTCTTAAAGCATTACTGATGATTTTGCTGGGGATTGTCTTTATTTTGCTCGGTATTGTATGTTATGGAAGGGCAGGAATTCTAAAAGAACGTGAACAAAATGCAGCTGTGCCTACCAGTGATAAAAAGTCAATGTTAACCGGAATCATTATTGCTATTCTTGGGGGATTATTTGCTACCGGTTTCAGTGCAGCCAATACGATTATCAGACCAGAAATTATTGACAATGTTCGACGCCTGGGAAACCCGGAATGGATGACCGCAGTGGCGGTTATGTTTCCAATCTTTTTAACCGGTGGCGTAGTGAGTGTAACCTTTTTTACTATCCAACTTAGCAAAAAAGGTTTGTGGAAAAAGTTTGCCACACCTGCATTGGGCAAAAATTTTATCCTGATCCTTATTATGGCCAGCTTTCATTACGGTGCTTCGGTAATTTTTGCTTACTCTGCTTTTAGGTTAGGAGCTTTGGGAAACTCCGTAGGCTACGCCATATTCAATAGCGCCAGTGTGATTACCGCGGTTGTGGTTGGGCTTATGACCAAAGAATGGGAGAACGTTTCTTCTGCTACTTTAAAATGGCTATATGGCGCTATTGGGTTCATGGTAGTGGGCATTGTGGTTATTGCCTATGCCAATACCATTTAAGAAATGAGGAGGCGTTGTGAATTTTCAAAAATCTAAATTCGGAGAATTTGAAGGCCAGGATGTTTTCCTTTTGACGGTAGAAAATAAAAATGGCATCCAGCTTAAGGTGATGAATTACGGCATAACTGTGACCAGTTTGTTGGTGCCGGATAAGAATGGGCAAAAGGATGATATTGTTTGTGGTTTTAACCGGTTTGAAAGCTATTTTTCAGATGACTACAAAGAAAATTCTCCTTATTTTGGTTGCATTATCGGCCGCTACACCGGAAGAATAAAAAATGCCCGTTTTGTTTTGAATGGTAAAACGTATCAGCTTGCGGCAAATGACCCGCCTAACCATATTCATGGAGGATTTAAAGGATTTGATAAACATCTCTGGAACATTTTAAAAACGGAACAGGATGAGAATCAGGTTAAAATAAGCTTTCAACGCGTAAGCCCGGATGGTGAGGAAAATTATCCTGGTAATCTGGATGTGATTTGCCATGTTATCTTAAATAATCAAAATGAACTCATATTTGAATACGAAGCCGAAACCGACAAGCCTACGCCTGTATCGCTAACCAATCACAGCTATTTCAATTTAAATGGTTTTAAAGATAAAATATTAGACCATGTTGTTCAGATTAATGCCCGTCAAATTTTGGAAGTGGATGAAAGCAATGTGCCCACTGACAACCGGTTGGACATCGGGAACACAGCACGTGATTTGAGACATCCTAAAAGATTAGCTGACTGTTTCGAGGAATTGCCAACCGGTTTTGAGGATTACTACGTGTTTGGGGATGATTTTCAAACTTTGAAAGAAGTGGCCGTGATCGGGCACAGAGAATCCGGCCGCTTACTTAAGGTTTTAACCACCGAACCTGGCATGTTGTTTTACACCGGCAAATATACTTCGGACAAACTTTCCCGGGAGGATGGTACTCAATTCGGTCAATACCGGGCTTTTTGCTGTGAAACTTCGCGTTTCCCGAATGGGCCGAATATTGCAAATTCACCTGGCACTTTTTTAAATCCCGGAGAAAAATATTATTCCAAAACGATTTACAGATTTGAATTTTAACATCAGGAACGGAGGAAAAATAGATGACTACCAGAGCTGAAATTCCCGTTTACAAAATGTTTATTAACGGAGAATGGGTGGAATCTCAGGGAGGTAATACCATTGGTGTAGAGAACCCGGCCAATGAAGAAATTATTGCCTACATTCAAAATGGTACAGCAGAAGACGCAATCAGAGCTTTGAAAGCAGCAAAAGCGGCCCAAAAAGCCTGGGCAAAATTGCCCGGCGTTGAACGAGGCAAAATTTTGAGCAAATTTGCCAGTTTGATTTTGGAGAACAAAGAAAAACTGGCAGAAATATTGGTTAAAGAACAGGGGAAACTCTACAACACAGCTTTAGGTGAGGTGGAAGTAAGTGCTGATTTTATTCAGTTTGCTGCGGAATTCGGTCGTCGAATCCGGGGCGATATCTTCCCTTCGGATTTTGTTGATGAAGAAGTGTACATTAAAAGAGAACCCCATGGCGTGGTGGCTGGCATTACGGCCTGGAATTTCCCACTGGCTTTGGCTTGCCGTAAAATTGGGCCGGCTTTAATTACAGGAAATACCATTGTAGTAAAACCTCCTCTGGAAACACCGGTAGCCACCCTGGAATTAGGTAATTTAGCCCTTCAGGCAGGAATCCCCAACGGTGTACTGAATATTATTACAGGCGATGGAATTCCGGTTGGCCAAACACTGGTTGAACATCCACTAACCGATTTGGTTACGATGACCGGTAGTACCAAAACCGGTCAGCAAATTTTCCGAACGGCAGCAGATCGGTTAACGCCGGTGCGTCTTGAGTTAGGTGGTAAGGCTCCCTTCATTGTGTTAGAGGATGCCGATTTGGATAAAGCGGTTGAAGCAGCTATTTTTTCCCGCTTTTTTAATTGTGGGCAGGTTTGTACCTGCAACGAACGTATGTATATCCATCAGAAAGTTTATGATGCCTTCATGCAGAAATTTCTGGAACGCGTAAAAGCATTAGAGATGGGGGACCCTTTCCGGCAAGATGTTGATTTAGGACCTAAAGTAAGCAGGGCAGAAGTAGACAAACTGGCAAACATGGTGGATAATGCCGTCCAATCAGGGGCAAAGGTTATCCTTGGTGGGCAAAGACCAAAGGAAAAACCGTTCGATAAAGGATTTTGGTACGCGCCAACTGTTCTCGAAGTGGAAGACAATAAGCTGGAAATCATGCAAAAAGAAATCTTTGGCCCCGTTGTTCCTGTAATGCAGGTTAAATCCGCAGAACAGGCTGTGGAATTAGCCAATGACAGTAATTATGGTTTAAGCGCATTTGTCTTTTCCAACGATTTGAAAACCACTATGTACGTGGTGAATAGTCTGGATTTCGGCGAAGTTTATGTAAATCGTCAAATGGGCGAACTGCGCCAGGGATTCCACAATGGGTTTAAGCTAAGTGGTATTGGCGGAGAAGATGGTATTTACGGCCTCGAGAATTATCTGAGAAAGAAGACCGTCTATCTTAACTTTTCTGAGTAAGTTTTTGTAATCAACAGCTAAGTTTCAGGATTAACTCCATTTAACAGGAGTTAATCCTGAATTTTCTCAATCCCATCCGTTGTTTTAGAAGGATAAAGCCATGAAGCGACGCCAATTCATTAAAGGTATTTCTATCGGAACTGTTATTGCAACCAATTTACCACTACAGGCGAAAACAGTAGATGGCAACGATGGTGGTATCGCAAATCGCGATAAGGACAAGTGGTTTGATGTGGCCACCGGAAAATTCATCAAGCCAAAAAGAAGGAAATCCCGGAATTACGATGTGGTGGTAATTGGTGGCGGGCAGGCTGGCATTTGTGCAGCGGTAGCAGCAGCGCGCAACGGAGCCAGAACGGTTCTGGTTCAGGATCGTCCGGTTCTTGGCGGTAACAGCTCAAGTGAAATTCGTGTGTGGATTCATGGAGCGCAATTTAGAAATATGGTTCCTGAGAGAGAAACGGGGTTGATTGAAGAAATTCTGTTGCTGAATCGCTTTTTAAATCCACAGGAATCATGGTCCATGTGGGACCATGTGCTTTATGAATTTGTGACGCGTGAGCCTAATTTGACCCTGATGTTAAATACCTCTGCCCTTAAAGCTCAGATGGATGGCGATAAAATAGATTCTGCCCTGTGTTGGCAGGCAACTACCGAAACATTATTTGAACTTAAGGGCAAAATCTTTATTGATTGTTCGGGCGATGGATTGTTAGCGGCCAGCGCAGGAGCTCTGTATCGAACAGGGCGTGAAGCCAAAGCTGAGTTTAATGAATCTTACGCTCCGGAAAAGGCAGATGGATGGCAAATGGGATCGACCATTGTTTTTACGGTAAAAGATTTAGGCTATCCGGTCCCTTACACGCCGCCTTCGTTTGCCATTAAGTACGAAGCTGAAAAATCGCATCCGGGTAGGGCAATTCAGCTTACTAAAAATGGCCAGTTCTTTTGGTGGATTGAAGTAGGATCCAATGGGGACATTATTTCGGAGCAGGAAAATATCCACCATAAATTGTTGGGCTACATACACGGCGTTTGGGATTACATAAAAAATTCAGGAAAATTTCCGGAAGCAGAAACATTAGCACTTGATTGGGTTGGGGCCATACCCGGTAAAAGGGAATCCAGAAGATTTATAGGAGATTATATTCTCTCGGAGCGGGATTTAACCGAACATCGTCATTTTGAAGATGCTGTAGCTTTTGGTGGCTGGGCATTGGATGAGCATAATCCTGGCGGCATTGAAAATTTAAAAGAACCCCCAAGCTATTTTCATCGATTTTTCGACCGCGTTTATGAAATTCCATTCCGCTGTCTTTATTCGAAAAACATTCCCAATCTGCTTTTTGCCGGGCGAAATATCAGTCAAACACATATTGCGCTGTCTTCAACCAGAGTCATGGCAACCTGTGCGCTTATGGGACAGGCAGTAGGAACGGCAGCGGCCCTATGCTTAAAAAAGAACATTTTACCGAGGGCGTTGAGGGAAAAGCATATCGGAGAATTGCAGGAACAATTACTTAGAGATGATGTTTTTATCCCGAATCGGCCAGCCAAAGATGAAAATGACCTTGCCCGAAAGGCAAATCTTATTTTTGCCTCCTCAACCACTTCAGGTGATGCAAAATTACTTGTAGATGGCTGGTCCAGAGATATAGATAGTGAAATTCATCATTGGCAATCGGATGGTTTGCCGGCAGAAATCCAACTGGAATGGGAAAAGACGGTACCCATTTCCTGCGTGGAAATAAAATGTGATACCAATTTAAAACGTCATATTATGATGCGCAACGATCACCGGAATGATGAACTTTATTGCAATACAGTTCCACCGGAATTAGTAAAATCTTTGGAATTACAGGCAAGAATTAATGGGGAGTGGAAAAAAATTGCATCCCTAAATAATAATCAAACGCGCTTAATTCGTTTCAACTTCAAAGAAATTAAAACCAATGCGCTATTAGTGAAAATTAAGGAAACTTACGGAAGCAAAAATGCCAAATTATTTGAAATTCGCTGCTATAGTTCCTGAAAGAAAATTTTACAGCGGAACAAGAGTGGACAATCTAAAAAAGGATGTAAATGCCTTTGTTCTAAAAAGAAAGGTCATGGCATGTTGAAATTTCCTGTTTTACAAGGCATTCTGTTTCTCTTTCTTTTTACTTTAACGAACCATTGTTTTGCCCAATCCCTGTATGATGAAATGAATTTGAATGGTGATGAATGGCAATTTGAGGGCATTCGTCCCGGACAAGGCGTTAAAGAAGATTTTCATAAATATTTTGGGGAAGTCTGTCCGGTCACGTTTAACTGGAACGGGGCAACCGTACCAGGGGATGTTTACACTGACCTCTGGCGTGCCGGGCAAATTCCGGACCCCTTATTTGGTCGGAATGCCATGAAGGCCAAATGGGCTATGGAAATGGAATGGTGGTATCTGCGAAAATTTGCCATCCCACCTGATTGGAAGAATCGATACATACGACTTGTTTTAAAAGGCGTGGATTACTCTTTTGATGCCTGGCTGAATGGGCATCATTTGGGACACCACGAAGGAATGTTTTCTACATTTCAAGTTCCGGTTCAGGATTATGTGCGCTTTTCAGATGACCCGCGGGCTAACGGTTTAATGATAAAGTTGGACCCGGCGCCACGAAATTACCGTTTGATTGCCGGTCGAAAATATCCCTGGCATGGCGATTACTGGCGTCCATTGGTGCCAATGGGCATCTGGAAAGATGTGCTTATCAAAACCAGCGGCCCGGTTTACATTGACGATGTGTATATTGAGAAGCAAATAGATTACCAGCAAAATAAAGCCAGCCTGACTTTTAATGTCACACTCTTTTCCTATGAAGAATTGAATCAGGATGTTTTCATAAACCTGAAGATTAAAGGGATAAATTTCCAATCACCAACTATTAAACAAAGTAAGAACATATTAATCACCAAAAAAGGTAAGCAAACCGTTAAGCTAAAGGTAGAAATTCCTGATGTCAAACTCTGGTGGCCCTGGGAATTAGGAAAAGCTAACCGTTATCTGGCTACCGTAGAAGTAGTATCTGCTAAGAATAAGGAACGATGGGATAAGGTTAGCAAAAAATTTGGCATCCGTGAAATAACCTTACAATGGAATCCCGGTTTTTCCAGAAAAGAAGTAACACATCCCTGGACTTTTGTGATTAACGGAAAACGTTTGTTTATTCGGTCGGCCAGCTGGGGCGGCCCGCCCAGTATTTTCTATGGTCGCATTCAGCCTAACGATTATTTGGACTTAATCCGTTTAGCCAAAGAGGCCAATTTGAACAACCTGCGTATTTTTGGCTGGCATCCCACGGAAGTGGAAGAATTTTACGAAATTTGTGACAGTTTGGGGATGACCGTTTGGCAAGATTTGCTGCCAATTGCTTCGGTCTACATGCCGGAAAACGAAGAATTTTATTTGGCTACTCTAAAGGAAGCCGAAGCCTGCCTAAAGCAAATCCGGCACCATCCATGTCTTATTATGCTGGAAGGCGGAGAAGAAACCTTTTATGGCATTTATGGTCTGAAAAACAATGCCAAAATTTTACACGGCATAGGAGAGATCGTCGAAGCCAATTCGGATATTCCCTATCGATTAACTTCGCCTATGGATAAGCCTCCCGCAATACAAGAGTTAGGTATTGGTGGAAAAAAGGAAAGCTCTCACCCGCATGAATTACACTACAGCCTGGCATTTGAACCCGTTGAAGATTATGTGGGTAAATGGGACTTTGCCGTGATTCCGGAATTTGCCGCTGTTTCTGCACCGGATGTGGTAAGCCTAAAAAGATTTATCCCCGAAGAAGAATTATGGCCGCCAGGTCCTTCCTGGGGCTATCATTGGGCAGAGCTGGATGCCATGGTGGCCAACATTTATCAAATATTGGGCAAGAGATCGTTTTCCTCTCTGGAAGACTTTGTGGAAGCATCTCAAATAACTCAGGGCGAAGTATTCAAATGGGGCATTGAATACATCCGTCGAAGAAAATACAAATCCAGCGCCATTTCCATTTGCCATTTCAATACCTATGCCCCGGATATGAAATGGGGAATCGTAGATTACTATCATGTTCCGAAGGAATCATACAAACTGGTACAAATGGCCTATCAGCCATTACTGGTGTCGTTGGAGACTGAAAAACGCTGGTGGAATCCGGGGGAAAAAGTAAAGGTGAAGATATGGTTGGTGAATGATTACCATGAATCCTTTAAAGATTGTCTTCTTACTCTTAAGGTTGAAGATGCAAGTGGTAATATCTGGAGTAAAACATCTGAAAATATTTTAGATATTCCTCAGGATAGCAGCCTGTTTTGGAATACTCTAACTTTTAAGAACAAACAAAAAGAAGATTACCAGCCTTTTTATGTTCATGCTGTTTTATCAGACAAAAAGGGGAAGGTCCTGTCACAAAATCGGTTGTTGCTTTTAACCGGTGATATTAATACGATTCGTGAAGATTGTAAATTGATTTCCGGCTATTTAAAGCGTAAACGAGGAAATAAAGCCTTAGGCGATTACCGCCGCTTTGAGAATTTTTCGTTAGATATTGTTGAGGAAATTCTGAAAAGAAAAGAGCAATGATGAATCGCAGAAAATTTTTACGCCAATCGATGGTATTTTTGGCCGGAACATTAACTTCGGTCAGGATGCTTTCTGCCGGGGAGAGATCCGGAGAAAAACCGAATATTATTCTCATCCTTGCGGATGATGCCGGATACGGTGACTTTGGTTTTCAGGGCAGTACCGAAATAAAAACGCCCAATCTGGATCGTTTTGCCAAACAAGGCGTCGTTTGCACTTCCGCCTATGTAACGGCAGCGGTTTGTGGGCCTTCCCGTGCCGGGTTATTAACAGGGAAGTACCAGCAACGTTTTGGTTTCGAAGAGAACAATGTTCCAGGTTACATGAGCGGGTCCTCAAAACTACTGGCAGATGAAATGGGCTTGCCACTTAGCGAAAAGACCATCGCTGATTACCTGAAACCGCTGGGCTACCGTTCCATGATTATCGGTAAATGGCATCTGGGCAATGCCGATCGTTATCATCCGTTGAATCGTGGCTTTGATGAATTTTACGGGTTCCGAGGTGGTGCACGGGACTATTTTCCTTATGCAGAAGAACCCCAACAAAAAGAAAATCGCCTGGAACGACAATTTGGCCATTTTGAAGAGCATCAGGGGTACATTACAGACCGTTTTGCTGATGAGGCTTGCGCCTTTATTCGTCGTAATGCCGGCCGGCAGCCCTTTTTCCTTTACCTCGCATTTAATGCCGTCCATACGCCCCTGCAGGCCAAAGAAGAAGATCTGGCCCTGTTTCCGAATTTGACCGGTAAAAGAAAAACTTATGCCGCCATGATGCTGGCTTTGGATAGGGCGGTCGGAAAAGTATTACAACAATTGGAACGCTCCGGTATCGCAGAAAACACCATTGTGGTTTTCACCAATGATAATGGCGGGCCAACCGATACCAATGGCTCTTCCAATGATCCATTAAGCGGAACGAAAGCAACCCATCTGGAAGGTGGCATTCGCGTTCCTTTTATCATTAGATGGCCGGGAAAATTGAAAGCCGGCGTTAAATATGATTTTCCTATCAGCACGCTGGATTTGTTACCGACTTTTGTAAATGCTGCCGGAGGGAAATCGGAAAAAATCGAAGGCCTTGATGGCGTCGATTTGCTGCCTTTCCTGCAAGGTAAAAATCCAAACCGGCCTCATCAAACGCTTTACTGGAAAAAATACGGAAGAGCGGCTATCCGGGACGGAGATTGGAAATTGATACGCTTATTACACCGGCCTGCTCAGCTTTTTAATTTAAAAGAAGATCCATCAGAACTGAATGATCTGGCAGCCAAATATCCTGAAAAAACAAAAGAACTATTTGAAAAACTTTTTAAATGGGAAATTCAATTAGAGCGTCCCTTATGGATGCTGAAATTAAAATATGAGGGCTGGAGCGCAGACCGCTATGAAAATTTCAAGGCAAAATTAAAGGATAAATAAACGTAATAAGGATATAAATCCATGTTTAATAAATTGCGATTTTTTCTTTTGGTCTGGTGTATTGGATTGTTAGTAACTTTTTGTTCATCCGGACCGAAGCGTACGTTCGAAAAAGACCTTAAAATTTTGAGCAATGTTCCGGATTTGACTATTTTAAAAAGAGGGCCTATGATGGTTGCCGTGTCAGGAATGCTGCAAGGGCGCGTATTTACCTCGACTGCAAATGGGATGAAGGGAAATAGTTATGGTTGGTTTGATCAAAAATTAATGAATTCAGGAGATTTCCAACACAAAATAAGTTCTTTAGGAGGCGAAAGTCGGTTATGGTTCGGGCCCGAAGCTGGAAAATTTGCCTTATTCTTCAAACCGGGAGCCGAACAAATTTCCCAGAATATTATACGTCCACCTGCTCTCGATACAACACATTTTACAGTGGTAGATAAAAGCGATACCCAATTGGTTTGCCAGGGAAGCATGGAATTGATTAACTACCAGAACACCCGGTTCAAAGTAGGTATTGAACGAATAATAAAAATCCTGTCCCGTGAGCAGATGCAGAAAAAGTTAAAAATTAAATTAGACCCGCAGTTATCGGCCGTTGCTTTCCTTGTTTCAACTAAGATAAGCAATCAGGGCGACAAAGCATGGTCTAAAGAGAATGGATTAATAGCGATTTGGGAATTAGGATGTTTCCCTCCGGAAAAGAAAGGCCTGGTTTTTATTCCAACCAGAGGTATTCCCGATTCCGTACGTGTTTATTTTACGCCTGTTAACGAGCAACGGCTACAAATTAAGGATAGCCTGGTCGTTTATCGCGCAGACGGTAATTATTTGAATAAAATTGGCATAGCGCCGGATTTCACCAAACCGATATTGGCATCTTACCACCCTGAGTTGAATGTGTTGACCATAATACAGTTTAAATTCACGAATGACTCTTTGTATGTGAACTCTCACTGGAAAGATCAAAAATATCCTTATAAGGGCGATGTTATAAATGTTTTCAATGATGGGCCAACAGAAAATTCAGGGCCTTTTGGTCCGTTCTATGAACTTGAAACTTCATCCAGTGCCCGGGAGCTTAAGGTCGGGCAAAGCATGGAACACTGGAGTATTACGTATCATTTTCAGGGCTCAGCAGAAGAGTTAAATGATTTGGCCATCGCTGTCTTTGGCACATCATTACAAGAAATTCAATCTATCCTTAATTGAGATAGGAGCCGTAGGATGAATAGACGAGATTTTTTGAAAAAATCGATGGCTTTCGGAATCGGGATGTCTTTATTCCCTGGGATGTTTTCAGGTTGTTCAAGGAAAAATGCCGGAAATGGAAAACCAAACATCATTTTGATTTATACGGATGATTTGGGGTATGGGGATATTAGTTGTTACGGAGCTAAAAGCATTAATACACCGAACATTGATCGTCTTGCTGCTGAGGGGCTGCGTTTCACCAATGCCTATGCTACGGCCGCTACCTGTACCCCTTCACGATATTCCTTGTTGACCGGTGAATATGCCTGGCGCAGGGATAATACCGGAATTGCTGCCGGCGATGCACCTTTGATTATTGATCCTACTAAAAAAACTTTACCCAAAATATTGAAAGAGGCAGGCTACTTTACAGCCGTGGTAGGTAAATGGCATTTGGGTTTGGGAAATCCTAAACCCGACTGGAATGGGGAATTGCGTCCCGGACCGGAAGAACTTGGCTTTGATTACAGCTTCCTTATCCCTGCGACCAACGACCGCGTTCCATGTGTTTTTGTGGAAAATCAAAAAGTTGTGGGATTAAAGAAAGATGATCCGATCCAGGTAAGTTTTGCGCAACCAATTGGGGATGAACCTACCGGCCTGAGTCATCCTCAATTATTGAAAGTAAAAGCCGATACACAGCATAGCGGAACTATTATTAATGGTATTAGCCGCATAGGCTGGATGACAGGCGGCAAAGAAGCACGCTGGGTTGATGAAGAAATAGCCGATCTTTTGACTTCCAAAGTTGAATCGATCATTAAAAGTAAACAGAATCAACCATTCTTTCTCTATTTTTCTCTACATGATATTCATGTGCCTCGTATGCCGCATCCCCGTTTTCAGGGAAAATCCAAAATGGGGCTGAGGGGGGATGCTATCTTGGAAGCAGACTGGTGTGTAGGTAAAGTCTTAGAAACTTTAGAACAATTAGGATTACAAGAAAATACAATGGTCATTTTTTCCAGTGATAACGGCCCGGTGTTGCATGACGGCTATTTTGACCAGGCAATTGAAAAAGTAGGTAATCACAAACCAGCCGATGGTTTAAGCGGGGGTAAGTATAGTAGTCTGGAAGGGGGCACACGAGTGCCTTTCATTGTGTGGTGGCCTCAAAAAATTAAACCGGGTATTAGCGATGCCCTATTTAGCCAGGTGGATTTATGCGCTTCGTTTGCCAGCTTTACAGGGCAAA
>CAYNLJ010000008.1:0-18986 GCA_964398005.1 uncultured Caldithrix sp.
AAATTTCAGAAGAGGATTTGAAGCTGATTTATGAAATACTGGATACGGTGCAGTTTGAAAAGGGAAATGTAATAATTCGTGAAGGCGACTTAGGTGATTGCTTTTACATCATCAAAAGTGGAACTGTACGGGTAGAAACCCATCCGGAAGATGTAGAACAGCCCATCATCCTGGCCAGACTGGAAGAAGGAGATTATTTCGGTGAAATGGCTTTAATTACCGGTGAACCCCGATCTGCCACGGTAGTCGCAGAAACGGATGTGGCACTCTGGCGTCTCCTCAAATCGGATTTTGATCAACTCATTTTGAATAACCCGGATATTACGCTTACTCTGACCCACATGCTCAGCCATCGCCTGATTAAAACCAACAAGGCGCTTCAACAAACAGAAGTCCAATTTCAGAAAAAAATTCATCCCCGTGGGAATTTAAAACAATTCGGATTAATTAGGATTTTAAATTTTGCAGAACAAAATGCACTTACCGGACGCATTGTTTTAAAGAAAGATGAGAAAAAGGCAATTTTCGAATACGAAAAAGGCCAGTTATTACATCTCGACTACGAAGAGAAAGAAGAAGATGAAGCATTGGATGAATTGTTGAGTTGGACAGAAGGCACTTTCTTTATTGAACCTAGATTGTTTGATCTGGAAAATCAACCACTTAGTGAAAACCCGGCCTGGTCACCAGAGGATACACGTATCTTGAATGCAATTGAAAAATATTTTTTGGAAAAACTTACCGACCTGATTCAATGCGCTGGCAGTAAGAATCTTCAGTTATCTTTAAATCGTGCCTCACATAAATTAAAAACTATTTTTGATGAAATTGACAATATCAACATTCAGGTACAACCGGATTTAAGAATTGATTTTTCAAAGATTAATAAGTTCAATGAGAAATACATTCTGTTGTTCTCCCTGTTATTGAATCAAATTATTCAAAATCTGTCACGTGATGTCATCGGACTCGATTTTTTCGAAATCACTAGCGAACAGCCGGAAGTCAATGAAATCCTTGCTCAACAACAATTCTATCTGCTTTTTGAACAATCCGGTGACCTGGTTTGAAATAGAACTGAATCTGTGCGTCAGATAATTCGGATCATAGAATTTTTGCCTCACAAATGACACTTGTAATAAAATAACAAGCAGTACCTAAAAAAGATAGCATTATAATTAAAGTTTTTGTAATTTTATATGAATAGAATAATTCGAACAGTGAAATGACTTTAGTTATGAGAGGGAGTCATGAAAAAAGTATTGGTCTTAGGAACGCATAACTCTTGTATCAGCATTATGATTGCCGCCTTAATGAAGCATATCTCCTTTAATCGAATTGATGTTTACAGTGCTGGAATAAGTCCTAAAAAAATTAACCCTTATGTTCAAAAAGTTTTGATGGAAATTGGAATTGATATTTCCAAAGAAAAACCAAGATCTGTCAATGAATTTATTCACACCAAATGGGATATTATTATTACCACTACTGAGGAAGCTCGTGAGCGGGCAGATAATATTTTGCTGGGCAATACAAAAATTTTCAAATCGTTTGATGACCCT
Source organism: uncultured Caldithrix sp. (assembly GCA_964398005.1). GTDB lineage: Bacteria > Calditrichota > Calditrichia > Calditrichales > Calditrichaceae > Caldithrix. The sequence goes on from CAYNLJ010000008.1 coordinate 1,563, forward strand.
GCCCGAACTAAAGGCGGGGAAATTGAAAAATTAAATGCTTTCCGGGAATTAAGAGATGAGATCAATGAATGGCTGAATGAATTTATTGCACGGCATCGGCTAATTCCTGCTTAATTTTCTACAGTTTTTCACGCTATAGCCGATTAAATGAATCTTGATTGAATATTCACTGGAGGAATTGAAATGGAAAAGCGGAAAATCCTTTCTATTACCGGCATTGCAATGCTTGTGATTTTAATTTCGGTGCTGTTTTCCCCGCATTTAACTTTTGCCGCGGATTCGGTTGCCGTGCAGCAACAGATTGAACATCAGGCAAGCAATGTTCCGGATTCACAAGAAACACATGGCGAAATTAAAGAAGAACACAACCTTGGCAGTGAATTACCATTATGGACAGTTATTCCTTTTGTAGGTATTCTGCTGTCCATCGCTGTTTTCCCACTAATTGCACCGAAGTTTTGGCACCATCATTTCCCAAAAGTTTCCGCTGCCTGGGCGTTAATTTTTGCCATTCCTTTTTTATTCGCCTACAAAATGGTTGCTTTTGAAAGCATTTTGCATATCTACCTGATTGATTACATTCCCTTCATCATCCTGTTATGGGGACTGTTTACCATTGCCGGTGGAATTTATGTGCGGGGCACCATGCAGGGTACACCGCCTGTTAACTTATTACTGATCCTGATCGGTACGTTATTAGCCTCCTGGATTGGTACCACAGGCGCGGCCATGGTCATGGTAAGACCTTTATTGCGGGCCAATAAACATCGCAAGCATAAAGTACATCTGGTGGTCTTCTTTATCTTTTTAGTGGCCAATATTGGTGGTTCGCTCACACCATTAGGTGATCCGCCATTGTTTTTAGGCTTTTTACATGGGGTCAGTTTCTTCTGGACCTTACATTTAGTACCAGAAATGTCCTTTGTAGCTGGCATTCTTCTGGTGGTACTGTTCCTGATGGATTCTTACTATTACCGTCAGGATAAACAGCACATGCCGGCCAGTACTGATAAAGAACCGATTAAAATTGAAGGTGCTTTTAACTTCCTGTTTCTGCTGGGTGTTGTTTTAGGCGTAATTTTCAGTGGAATTGCCCATCTCGGTCATTTTACGGTATTTGGTGTACACATGACCGTTCAAAATGTGGTTCGGGATGTTTGGATTCTGTTAATGGGATTCCTGTCATTAAAATTTACCAAGAAAGAAATACGTGAAGGTAATGAATTTGACTGGTTCCCGATTAAAGAAGTGGCTTATCTGTTTGCCGGTATTTTTATGACCATTATTCCGGCGCTGGCAATTTTACAGGCCGGTGAACATGGCGCCATGGCCGGTTTGATCCGTGCGGTTAAAGAACCATGGCATTATTTTTGGATTACTGGTTCCTTGTCCAGTTTTTTGGATAATGCTCCGACCTACTTAACCTTTTTTAACAGCGCCTTGGGGAAACTTGGCATTCATGAAAGTGAATTGAGAGCGGCCTTTGCTGCTGGTACGGCTGCCGAGCAATTCCCGGAATTCATTAAATACCTGACGGCTATTTCAACTGGCGCGGTATTTATGGGCGCAAATACTTACATTGGTAATGCACCTAATTTCATGGTTAAATCAATTGCCGAAGAATCTGGCGTGGCCATGCCCAGCTTTTTTGGCTACATGTTGAAATTTTCAATTCCCATTTTAATCCCGACATTTATTCTTTCGAGTATTGTATTCCTGAGATAAAATTCTCGAAAAGGCTGCCTTCTTCCCTGAGGCAGCCTTTTTTGTTTTACCAGGTCTTACCGAAGTTAATATTTCCATTGAAAATATTGTTCAAAAGTATTAGATTAAATTCATTATGGCGAACGAAGCGGGGAAAGGGAAAATTTGTTTTTAGGAAAAGTTGTCGGTTCGGTCTGGTCTACAAAAAAAACGGATAATTTAAAAAACTTACGCTTTCTCATTGTTAATCCCATTAATCTCAAAAGCAAACCTTTAACCGACGTTGTGATTGTAGCAGATGTTTTAGGCGCCGGTGTAGGCGAAACGGTTATCTGTGCCTATGGCCATGCCGCCCGAAAAGCAATTGATCCGGAGAACCCTTCTGATCTGAGTATTGAAGCCGCTGTGGTGGGCATTGTGGATCGAATGGATGTTGACCCTTCGTTTTATGAGGATAAATAAACAAAGAAAGAAATATTATGGCCTTAAATGAACAAGATATTAAAAAAATAGCTGAAGAAGCCCTTAAACAATTGGGGCAAAGTGCTTCGCCGGAAGCCGTCGAACAGGTGGTTAAAGCAACGGTTTCCCGCTTGCAGGGTGAAAAAGCTCAGGAACCTGTAAAAGAATGGAAAACGGTCCATTCCGTCCAAAAGCGGTCTCTAACGGAAAGAATAATCATCACCGCATTTGGAAAAAACAAGATAGGCATTTTAGCCAGAATGACAGAAGTTTTGGCTAATAATAATTGTGATATTCTGGATTTAAGCCAAAAATTGATGCAGGATTTTTTTACCATCATGTTATTGGTGGATATTTCCAATAGTTCTTTTTCTTTTGAACAAATTAAAAATGATTTGATTCAGGCTGGTGAAGAACTTGATTTAAAAGTTGTTGTTCAGCATGAAGATATTTTTAACGCTATGCACAGGATTTAACCATGCCAATTGCTTTAGAAGAAATATTAGAAACCATTCGAATGACGGAGGTCGAACACTTCGACATCCGAACGGTAACCATGGGTATAAACCTACGCGATTGTGTTACTGATGATTTGAATAAACTTAAAAAGAATATTTACGACAAATTGATGCGTGTGGCTTCGGAACATGTAAAAGCCGCACAGAAAGTGGAAACCGATTTTGGTATTTCCATTGCCAATAAAAGAATTTCGGTTACGCCTATTTCCATGATTACCGATGGTCTCCGTCAGGAAGACATGGTAGAAGTAGCACAGATTTTGGACAAAGCGGCTGACGAATTGGGCATTGACTATTTAGGTGGCTATTCTGCTTTAGTGCAAAAAGGTTGTTCAAAAGGAGAAAAGGCTTTTATTCAATCCATTCCGCAGGCCCTGGCCAGCACCAAGCATGTCTGTTCTTCTGTTAATGTCGCCACTTCCAGGGCAGGTATCAACATGGATGCAGTGAAGATGATGGGGCAGGTGGTCAAAGAGACAGCTTTATTAACTGCTGACCGGGACGCTATTGGATGTGCCAAGTTAGTGGTCTTTGCCAATGTGCCGGAAGACAATCCCTTTATTGCCGGGGCATTTCATGGTGTTTCGGAACCCGAAGTCGTAGTAAATGTTGGTATTAGTGGTCCTGGTGTAATTTTAAGAGCAATAAAAGAAGCGCCGGAAGACCTGGATATTGCCCGCTTAAGCGACCGAATCCGACGCATGGCTTTTAAAATTACACGAGCCGGCGAATTTATTGGGAAACGTGTAGCCGAATTGCAAAATGTGCGTTTTGGTATTGTCGATATTTCTCTGGCTCCTACACCAATGGAAGGCGATTCCGTGGCGGACATTCTCAAGGCCATGGGACTGGAAGATGTTGGAGCGCCTGGAACTACGGCTGCCTTGGCATTGCTTACGGATTCGGTAAAGCGCGGCGGTATGATGGCTTCGTCCCATGTGGGCGGCATGAGCGGGGCATTTATCCCGGTCAGTGAAGATGCAGGCATGATTGCCGCTGCCGAAAAAGGTCACATTTCCATTGAAAAATTAGAAGCCATGACCAGTGTCTGCAGTGTCGGGCTGGACATGATTGCTGTGCCAGGTGAAACAAGCGCCGAGACTATTTCGGGTATCATTTTGGATGAATGCGCCATCGGCATTATGAATAGTAAAACAACGGCCGTACGCATTATTCCCGTGCCGGGCAAAAAGGCAGGTGAAATGGTTGATTATGGCGGCCTTTTGGGTAAGGCTCCGATCATGCCCGTTTCAAATCTGCGAAACTCCATCTTTGTTAACAGAGGTGGACAGTTCCCGGCTCCTTCACGAGGCTTGAGAAATTAAACGGAGATAGAATGAACAATCGCTTAAAGTTGACAATTGCTCAGCAAAATTGTGTTTTAGCCGATTTGGACCGAAATCTGGAAAAACATTACCAGGCAATTGAAGAAGCTATTGACCATAAAAGTCAATTCATCGTATTTCCTGAGTTAAGCCTGACAGGCTATTTTTTACGTGATGCGGTGGTGGATATGGCCTTGCAGGTGAACGATGCAAAATTAAATAAATTGAGAAAACTGAGTGACCACATTGCAATAAATATTGGTCTGGTAGAATTAGGCGATAAATTTGAATTTTTTAATACGCAGCTCGTGTTTTACAAAGGCGAAATTATTGCTCATCATCGAAAGGTTTATTTACCGACTTACAGTTTATTCGAAGAAAAACGTTATTTTAATGCCGGAACGCGCATTCGTGCCTTTGACACGCCGTTTGGCAAAATAGGCCTGTTGATTTGCGAAGATATGTGGCATCCCACTTCTGGATTGATTTTGGCACATGATGGTGCTTCTATCATCATTGTTTCTGCAGCCGGCGTGGCACGTGGAAGCACCCAAAGCGATAAACCTCAGAATGTCCAGATTTGGGAAACGTTAAATCGTTCCATGGCTGTCTTTACCACTTCTTTTATCGTATTTGCCAACCGGGTTGGAGTGGAAGAAGGCGTAACTTTTTGGGGAGGCTCAGAAATCATCCATCCTGCAGGACATGCTCTGGTGCAAGCCCCCTATTTTGAGGAATTTAATTTACACAGCGAAATCAATTTATTGGAGTTGAAACACGCCAGAGTAAACACTCAACTTTTGAAGGAAGAAAATTTCGAACTTCTGCAGTACGAGTTTAAACGCATTGCTGAACAAAACAGAAATTATTAAAAGTCCCTTAAATAAATTAATTGCTTGTACAGGCAGAAAACTATATATTAGAATTTTTAATAACAGCCCAACGGAAAGAAATTAAGGAGGCAAGATGGATTTAAAAGAAGTAAGACAACTTATTAAAATCGTTGAAACTTCGGATATTAGTGAAATTGAAATAGAAGAAGAAGGCAAAAAATTACGTATTACCAAACGTTTTCCTTCCAAAAATGGTGAAACCGTTGTTATGCCAGCTTACACACAGGCTATGCCGATGATGCCGGCACAACAGGTTGCCCAGCAGGCTTTACCTCAGGTTCAGGAACAAGCTCTACCAGTGCAGCAAGAAGCCGCTCCTGCGGGAGAACAGGCAGAACCGGCTCGTGGGAAAAACATCGTTGAAGTGCGTTCTCCTATGGTAGGAACGTTTTATCGCGCTCCATCGCCCGATGCCGAACCTTACGTGGAAGTTGGGCAAACCGTAGCCGTAGGCCAAACCCTGTGTATTATTGAAGCCATGAAGCTTATGAACGAAATAGAATCCGAAGTAAACGGAAAAATTGTAGATATCCTGGTTGAAAACGCTCAACCGGTAGAATTTAATCAGGTTCTTTTCTTGATTGAAAAAGCTTAGTAACCAGACGGGATCGTTTGGCCTTTCGGATTTTAAATAGTGAACATAAGAGGGCGGGATTGAATTTCCGCCTATTTTTTTAGTTTTATTCGGGAATAAATCAATAAGTGCAAAAGAAGTGTCTTGAAGCTAAAATACAAATTATTTTTCAGTTACCTGTTCTTGATTTTTTTATTCTCCATTGCTCTTCTGGAACTACTTTTTGAAGTCCGGCATATCTCCGCTTCCATTAAACAACACTCGCTTTACGATATCAATTCTATCATCTACCTTTCCGAACAATTACAGGATCTGGAAAAACTAAACGCCAATTACATCGTCAGTTTCATTCCGGGTAACACTTCTGCAAAAGTAGTCAATCTGGAAAAATCACGTCAACAATATCATGCCAGTTGGCAAAAAGTAAAGGCAAGTCTAAAAAAAGCCAATGCAAATTTGATCGATAAAAGTTGGCATTTACGGTTGTTACAAAAAGTTTTCCCAACGTCTGATACAAAAGAGAAAGTCACTCTTGAACCACTCATTAAAAAAATTGAACAGGAATGGCTTGAATTAGATCAAAGTCTTAAAAATTCTATTGATTTTGTACGAAAAAATAATTTTAATCAAGCCAGGTATTTACGGGAAACAGTTGCATTACCTAATATGAAAAAACTGCGAAACGATTTAATCCGTTTAAATCAGCAGATTGGCAGACAAAGTATTGTCCGTGCGCGAAATATGGCCAGTATGGTCGAAAGAACTCAATCAGCCATATTCTCCATTGAACTGGTATTAATCATGGTAGCCCTTTTAAGCGCTTTTTTTATTGCAGGCAAAATTACCAGACCGGTGGATGCTTTGAAAAACGCCATCCAACGTATGGCCATACAGGATTTTTCGGTGAGTATTCCCAATAAACCCAATGATGAAATCGGTGAACTAAGTTCAGCTTTTGAAGAGCTCAGCCTGCATCTTAAAGAGGCCGATCGTTTTAAGTCAGCCATTCTTTCGCAATTCACTCACGAAATGAAAAGTCCTTTGGGTTCCATTAAGCAGGCAACTCTGTTGCTGGAAAATTCCTTTAAAGATCAGATGAATCCAACCCAAAAACGATTCATAGAAATCATTAAGGGCAATTACAATACCTTACAAAAAATGATCAGTACCATTTTGCAAAGTGCTTCTTATGATATGGGGAATATCCAGCTAAAATACAGCAGGGTAAATGTGGTAAAGGTGATCACTGAAATTTTAATCAATTTATCACCAATTATTAAAGAAAAAGATCTAAAGGTAAACATCAATTTTGCTGCAAAAAAAATCGAAGCTGAATTAGATGTGGAAAAATTTAAGGAAGTGGTTCAAAATCTTTTAAGCAATGCTGTAAAATTCTCCTTAAACGGGAAAAGCATTGAAGTTCGTTTAAGTGAACGCCTGTCTCAGATTCGCTTAACCATAAAAGATCAGGGGATAGGGATTCCCGAAAAAGAAATCCCCTATATTTTTGAAAAAATGTACCGGGCAACCAATTCCGAGAAAATAAGCGTAAAAGGCACGGGCCTGGGGCTTTACATTGCTTCACAAATTGTAAAGGCTCATGGCGGACAGATTAAAGTGAAAAGTGTTGTGGACAAGGGCACGGCTTTTACCGTGATTCTTCCCAAAAACAGAAGAATTGCCGAAGAAGGAGGTTGGCTCAATGCCTGACAAGTACAAAATTCTGATCGTGGACAACGAACCCAATGATCTTTTCCTCTGGCAAATGATTGTAGAGGGATTTGGGCATCAGGTTTTTACGGCACAAAGCGGTGAACAGGCTTTGGAGTTTTTAAAGCAACAGGTTCCCGATCTGATTTTATTGGATCTCAAAATGCCTGGCCTGTCGGGGATTGAGGTTAGTCAACGATTAAGAGCAACGCCTGCGTATCAAAATATTCCGATTATCATGCTGACCTCCTCTGACGATCTGGGCGACAAATTACAAAGTTTTGAGCAGGGAGTGGATGATTATGTAACCAAAGAAATGGAACCATTGGAGATTTCCAAGCGCATTGAGGCGGTGCTCAAGCGCTACCAGAAGTCGTTAGACACCAATCCTTTAACGCATTTACCTGGTAATAATGCCATTCAAAGAGAACTACAGAAAAGGATTGATCTGGGACAAAAATTTGCCGTTGCCTATTGCGATCTTGATCATTTCAAGGCCTTTAATGATGCCTATGGCTTCGTGGAAGGGGATCGTGTAATTCGCTTTACGGCCGAATTGTTACAAAAAACATTGGCGGCACTGGGTAACGTGGAAGATTTTTTAGGGCACATTGGGGGCGATGATTTTGTCTTCATAACAACTCCGGAAAAAGTTAATGGCTTGTGCCAGACCATATTGGATCAATTTGAAGGTGGGATTAAGGCATTTTACAATGAAGAGGACCAGCAAAAGGGCTACTTTGTAGCAAAAAATCGCAAAGGGGAAATGGAACAGTTTCCATTAATCTCTTTGTCCATTGCGGTGGTCAGTAATCAAAACCGACCATTGGGAAGCATCGCTGAAATTTCGCGTATTGCTTCTGAAGTTAAGAAGTTGGCAAAATCAAAAACAGGAAATCACTATGTGGTGGATCAGCGAAAAAGTTAAACTTTCCGTTTTGTTGCTGATGGCTCTTTTAGCGGGTAGCTGTTTAACCAACAAGAATTTTGTGAAAGGACAAGCTACACCGGATGGGGAAAGAAAAATTGTGTTGGCCATGGACAGCTTGCTTAAAGCCGGACAGTATGTTAAAGCTGAACATTACGGCCGTCTCTTTTTAAATCGGTATGAACATTCGCCCTATGTTGATGACGTGAGTTACCGTCTTGCCTATCTTCATGTGATTGCCGATGATCAAAATCCATTCTTGGACTACAATCAGGCACAAAGTTCCTTTCAAGCTTTTTTAAAAAAATTTCCTGAAAGTCAATATGCTTTGGCTTGTAATAATTGGCTAAAAGTTCTATATTTAACATCTCAATTGCAAAAACAGTTGGAAAGCATAAAAACTGATAATCGTCAGTTAAAAAAGGAACTGAAGGAGCGGGCTGCCGAAATCGACCAATTAAAGAGTACGCTTCGCGATCTTGAGAAGGTAATTAAGAGATAGGAGGAGGTTTGTTCAAAAAAGTTTTAATCGCCAATCGTGGAGAAATCGCTCTGCGGGTCATCCGGGCCTGCAGAGAATTAGGAATTCAGACTGTTGCCGTGCATTCCGAAGCCGATGCAGATTCCCTTCACGTAAGGCTGGCCGATGAAGCCGTTTGCATTGGCTCGGCGCAGAGCACCGAAAGCTATTTAAATCCGGTACGCATCATCGCTGCTGCAGAGATTACCGGCGCTGATGCCATTCATCCTGGTTATGGTTTCTTAGCCGAAAATGCAGATTTTGCGGATATGTGCGAGTCGAGTCAGATCGTCTTTATTGGACCACCGGCCAGAGTTATTCGCGAGATGGGTAATAAATCACGGGCTAAAGAATTAATGAAAAAAGCCGGGGTGCCGGTCGTTCCTGGCAGCGAAGGTGTTGTAGAAAGTATGGAACAGGGAATCGAAATTGCCAATGCCATTGGGTACCCTGTCATTTTAAAGGCCGTTGCCGGTGGTGGTGGTCGCGGTATGCGTATTATTCGTTCGGAAGATGAGTTCGAGAGTAATTTTCAAATGGCCCAGGCCGAGGCCCGCGGTGCTTTTGGCGATCCATCGATGTACATCGAAAAATTCATTGAAGAACCACGGCATATTGAGATACAGATCATGGCTGATGCTCATGGGAATGTCATTCACCTGGGCGAACGTGAGTGCAGCATCCAGCGACGTCATCAGAAATTGATTGAAGAGGCTCCGTCAGCGGTAGTTGATGAGGCATTGCGTCAAAAAATGGGCCAGGTTGCCGTGAAAGGCGCCCAGGGAGTAGGTTACGTAAGCGCCGGGACCATTGAATTTTTGCTGGATAAAGACAAGAATTTCTATTTTATGGAAATGAATACCAGAATTCAGGTGGAACATCCGGTCACGGAGATGGTTACCAATACCGATTTACTGAAAGAACAAATTTTAGTCGCTGCCGGTGAAAAATTAGATCTGAAACAGGAAGATGTGAAAATTATTGGGCACGCCATTGAATGCCGTATTAATGCTGAAGACTGGGAAAAGAATTTTATGCCCAATCCGGGTAAGGTTGATTTCTTCCATCTGCCCGGCGGACCAGGTATCAGAGTGGATAGCCATGTTTACCAGGGGTACAGCATTCCACCTTACTACGATTCTTTGATTGCCAAGTTAATTGCTTTTGGTCGTGACCGCAGCGAAGCTCTTAAACGGATGAATCGGGCCCTGGAAGAATTTGTGATTGAAGGAATTAAAACAACTATTCCCTTTCACCTGCGTCTGATCAACCATCCGGATTTTGTTTCGGCCAATTTTGATACCGGCTTTTTGGATCGAGTAAACCTATTACAAGAAGAAATAGAGCAATAACACCCTAAAATTTTGGAGGTTTTTATGAACGTACCAGCAGAACTCAAATACACGGAAGATCACGAATGGGCAAAGATTGAAGGCGATGTAGCTACCGTTGGTATTACCGATTATGCCCAGGGAGAATTAGGCGATGTGGTTTTTGTTGAATTGCCTGAAGTCGGTACAACCATTGAAAAAGGCGACACCTTTGGAACTATTGAAGCAGTTAAGGCTGTAGCCGACCTTTTCGCTCCGCTTTCGGGTGAAGTCATTGAGGTAAATGAAAAATTGGGCAGCGAACCGGAAACCGTGAATAAAGACCCATATGGCGAAGGCTGGATGATTAAAGTTAAACTTTCCAATCCTGCTGAAGCTGACGATCTGATGAATGCAGATCAATACAAAGAAAAAATCAGTTAATTCGCGCTTAAACAAAAATTTTTCTGGTTTTGCAAATCCTCTCCTCAGCAACCGGGGAGAGGATTTGTGCTAAGGGGAACGATTATTTGAGCATCTAATTCATGAATTAATTCGCTTCCGGTTTAGTGATCAAGGCACCCCTTCAAAAATATATTAGATTCTAATTTAGAAGTACAATAGCTGTAATTAGTGGAAAATAGTTTATGATCTTCTAGACATCAAATTCAGAAATTTTTAATTAATCAATTTTCAAAAAAAATTTTAAAGAGTAGGATACAATGCAAGAAACCGTTTTTGTACAGTTGGCAGCCATTCTGGTGCTTGGCATTTTGGGCCATTGGATTTCCTGGAAAATTCACCTGCCTGCCATTTTAATTTTATTGTTGACCGGTTTTCTGATTGGCCCGGTGTTACAATGGATTAATCCGGATCAACTTTTTGGCGCCGGTTTGTTTCCGATTGTTTCTCTGTCGGTGGCTATCATTTTGTTCGAAGGTGGCTTAAGCCTTTCTTATAAACAGCTTAAAGATCTTAAATCAGTTGTAATCAGACTGGTAACTGTAGGGGTAGTACTAACGTTTGTACTGGTCTCGTTGGCGGCGCACTACCTGTTGGGTCTAAATTTGAAAATAGCCATTCTGCTGGGTTCCATAATGGTGGTGACCGGTCCTACGGTGATTGTGCCTTTGTTGCACAATTTACGGGTTAAAAGAGATATTGGCCAGGTAATCCTCTGGGAGGGCATTATTAACGATCCCATTGGCGCCACCATGGCCCTGATCGTTTTTGAAGTAATAATTGCCAAAAGTCTGGGGCAGGCAATCGCTGTCATGTTGCTGGCCATTGTTAAAACCATTTTGGTGGGCACTCTATTGGGCGCTTTGGGAGCTTTTGTTCTCATTTTTTTAATGAAACGTTACTGGTTACCTGACTTTCTGCATAACCCGGTTACTTTAATGATTCTAATCACTGTGTTTGGGCTGGCCAATCATTTTCAGTCTGAATCAGGTTTATTGGCAGTTACCTTGATGGGTATTTTTATGGCCAACCAACGAAAGGTTCCCATTAGCCACATATTAGAGTTTAAAGAAAATCTACGTCTCATTTTAATAGCCGTTCTGTTCATAATACTATCAGCGCGCTTAAATTTAAAAGATATCCCATTCTCAGACCCCTCGGCCTATCTGTTTTTAGCGGCTTTAATTTTCATTATAAGACCACTGGTGATCAGTCTTTCGACCATTGGTACTTCCTTAAACTGGCGGGAAAAGGTTTTACTCTTCTGGATGGCTCCAAGAGGGATTGTTGCTGCAGCTGTTTCCTCTATTTTTGGTATTTATCTGATGGAACAAGGTGAGTATCAAAGTGCACAACTAATGACCTACACCTTTTTTGTTATTGTTGGGACTGTAGCTTTTTATGGTTTAACTGCAGGCAAAGTTGCCAACTATTTAAAATTGTCTTTTGCCAATCCTCAGGGGATTTTGATGGTTGGGGCTCATAGTTGGGGTAGAAAATTAGCCCGTTTCCTTAAAGAACAAGGGCTTTACATTATTTTAGTCGATTCTAACAGGCATAACGTAAAAATGGCTCGAAAAGAGGGATGTGAGGCCTATGAAGGCAACATTCTTTCCGAGAGTTTTCAGGACAGTTTGGATCTAAGTGAAATAGGGAAGTTGTTTGCGCTTACTTCCAACGATGAGGTTAATACGCTGGCCTGTTTACACTTTGCCGAAATCTTTGGCCGGCAAAATATTTTTCAAATTGCCTATCATGAACCGGAATTGGCCACTGATTTTGAACCCTTGCCGGGCTGGCGGGGGAGAATATTATTTAATAAACAAATTACCTACGACAGAATGCAGGATTTAATGTCCAGAGATGCTCAATTCTGTATTTTTACAATCACCGAGAAATTTACTTTTGAAGAATTTCAGACGGCCGCTGAAGAACGCTTACCGTTAATTTTAAAGAAACCGGATGGAACTCTGGAAGTGTGGGCCGAAGACAATCCTCCTGAACCGGAAGAAGGTGATCAAATTATAGCGCTTTGTCGGGAGGAAAAAATTAAAGGTTAGCAGGAACATTGAATTCATTATATTGAAGAAGAGTTGGAAAAGGAAAAGTAAAAAAATGGGGTAAGTACAATTTTAGCGTCTTTTTTACGCTTTTTATAAAGCAAGAAATTTTATTTTTTTCTTGCTTATTATTTTTCAATCATATAAATTGTGCTTAGCATCACTTTTAACCAACTTTTTAAGGAGGACTTATGCGTAATTTAATCAAACTGCTGCTGATTTCAGCTTTTATGATGGGCTTGATAGCTTGTGGAGGCCAGAAAAAGGCCGAAGTGAAAGAAGAAAAAACCGTAACCACCGAAACGGCCCCGGCCGATACCGCAGCTCAGGCAGACACCACCCAAATGCAGGAATAGCATCTTGTAGAGTTGTAGAGTTTTTTTGAAGTTTTAAGGCTGATCTTTTTGACAAGGTCAGCCTTTTTTCTTTACTTAAAGAAAAAGGAGATGGTAATGGATATGAAAAATTTCTTACGAGATATCGAGTTATTTAAAGATTTAGGCGAAGACGAACTTGAGTTGTTCAGTAACTATTTACAGGAGTGGCAGGCGCCTGCTAACACCCACCTGTTTCGTGAAAATCAACCACGAAGAGAATTTTATCTAATTTATAAGGGTAAAGTAGAACTCTACAAAACAACCCCATTTGGTGAGGAAAAGCGTATTGCTCTTTTTGACAGCGGTGATTTTTTAGGAGAAGGTGCCTTGTTGGATGATGATCCACATTCGACCTCAGCCAGAACCCTGGAAGTATCCACCATCTTAAAAATTGATTTGAAAGATTTTAAAACATTTTTAGCCGAACATCCTGAAATCAGTGCCAAGATCATTGCCAGAACAGCGCGTGTTATTGCCCGTCGCATGCGTCAGACTACGTCTCAGGTGGCAAATATCGCCACCCAATACCTTTCAGGCAGAACGAGAGTGGAACACGATTTATTGGGCGAACGCGAAGTCCCTGCAGAAGTTTATTACGGCATCCAAACGCTACGGGCCCTTGAAAATTTTAATATTACGGGCATCAGCATTTTTCACTATCAATCATTAATTGAAGCCCTGGCCATGGTCAAAATGGCGGCAGCCAAAGCCAATCATGAACTTGGACTCTTACCAGATGACATTGCTGATGCCATCGTCATGGCTTGTCAGGAGATTATGGATGGTCGCTGGCACACACATTTCGCGGTTGATGTTATTCAGGGAGGCGCAGGCACGTCAACCAATATGAATGCCAATGAAGTGATCGCCAATCGTGCGCTGGAAATTTTAGGCCATAAAAAGGGGGAGTATCAGTATTGTCACCCTAATAACCATGTGAATCTTTCCCAATCGACGAATGATGCCTACCCAACAGCCTTGAAGGTTGCACTGTTCCTCAGTACCCAAAAATTGATTCAGGTTTTGAAAGATTTAATCTCTTCTTTTGAACAAAAGGCCGAAGAATTCAGTGACATTATTAAGATTGGCCGCACACAATTGCAAGATGCTGTACCCATGACCCTGGGACAGGAAATGGGGGCCTATGCAGCAACGCTTAACGAAGAGGTAGATCGATTGCAGGAAAATGCAAAACTCTTTCTGGAAATCAATTTAGGCGGAACGGCAATTGGAACCGGCATTAATGCACATCCCGATTACAGTGAAAAAGCGGTTCGGCATCTGGCACAAATCAGCGGGGTACCTGTTAAACTGGCGCCTAATCTGGTAGAGGCAACTCAAGATACTGGGGCTTTTGTCATGTTTTCTTCTGCGCTCAAACGACTGGCGGTAAAACTTTCGAAAATTGCCAGTGACCTGAGATTGCTTTCTTCTGGACCCAGAGCCGGATTAAATGAAATTAATCTGCCTAAAATGCAACCAGGCTCATCTATCATGCCGGGTAAGGTGAATCCTGTTATTCCAGAGGTAGTAAATCAAATTGCCTACAAGGTAATCGGCAATGATTTGACCATAACCATGGCCGCTGAAGCCGGACAGCTGGAACTGAACGTCATGGAACCAGTCATTGCCCAAAGTTTATTCGAATCCATTGAAATGTTAAAGAACGGCATGCTCACCTTTAAATTTCGTTGCGTGGATGGCATTACCGCCAACCGTGAGCGTTGTCGGGAAATGGTAGAAAACAGCATCAGTCTGGTCACTGCTCTTAATCCGGTGCTGGGTTATGAAGTGTGCACTGAAATTGCCAGAGAAGCATTGGAAAAGAACAAAGGTGTTTATGAATTGGTTTTGGAAAAAGGCTTGCTAAGTAAAGAAGAGTTAGATCAATATCTAAAACCGGAAAACATGATCAGTCCGCGTTTTAAATAGATGTCTTTAAAAAAAACGGAACATGTATTTTTAATGATCGTTGAGTAAATACAATCAAGAATAACAGCAAATCAGAAGTGAATTAAAATGACCCTGGAAAAAACGTTTAAATTAGTTTCGAATTATCAACCGCGGGGTGACCAGCCGCAGGCCATTGAACAACTGGTCCAGGGTTTGCAGCGAGGTGAAAGATTTCAAACCCTGCTGGGAGTGACGGGCAGCGGTAAAACCTACACCATGGCCAATGTAATTGCCCAGCTTAATAAGCCTACACTGATCATTTCGCACAATAAAACCCTGGCCGCTCAGCTGTACGGGGAATTCAAAGGCTTTTTTCCGGAAAATGCTGTAGAGTACTTCATCAGTTATTACGACTACTACCAGCCGGAAGCCTACATCCCAACGACAGATACTTACATTGAAAAAGATTCACATATCAACGATGAAATTGACCGATTGCGTTTAAAAGCCACCAGTTCTTTGCTGGCCCGGCGTGATGTAATTGTGGTGGCCAGTGTAAGCTGTATTTACGGCATAGGTTCACCTACCGATTACATGAGCATGTTGGTCATGATCCGCGTCGGTGATCATTTTGACCGGCAAAGCCTGTTAATGCGTCTGGTGGATATTCAATACTCGCGTAATGATTTCGATTTTCAACGGGGTACTTTCCGTATTCGTGGTGATATTGTGGACATCTTTCCGGCCTACGAAGAATTCGCTTATCGGGTGGAATTTTTTGGTAATGAAGTCGATTCCATTAAAATTCTTGATCCGGTTTCCGGACATGCCATGGAATCGGTCGATCATGTGGTCATATTTCCGGCCAAACATTTTGTTACACCTGAAGACAAGCTAAAGAAAGCCATTGAGAACATCCGCATAGAGCTGGAAGAACGGCTCAAAGAGTTACGCTCGCAGAATAAACTGTTGGAAGCCCAACGTCTGGAAATGCGCACCAATTTTGATATTGAGATGATGCAGGAAATTGGATATTGTTCCGGAATAGAGAATTATTCGCGGCATCTTTCAGGAAGAGCACCCGGCCAACCTCCTTACACTTTAATCGACTTTTTCCCGGACGATTTTTTAATGATCATCGATGAATCACATCAAACGATTCCTCAATTGCGTGCCATGTACAATGGCGATCGTTCGCGGAAAGAAACGCTGGTCGAGTATGGTTTTCGTCTGCCCAGTGCGTTGGACAATCGCCCTTTAAAATTTGAAGAATTTGAACAACGCATCAGGCAGGTGATTTTTGTTTCTGCTACACCTGGTGATTATGAACTGGAAAAATCAAAAGGTGTAGTTGTGGAACAGGTAATTCGACCGACCGGATTGGTCGATCCACAAATTGAAGTCCGGCCTGTAGCTACGCAAATCGATGATTTGATTCATGAAATCAAAATAAGGGTGGAACGCAAGGAACGCACTCTGGTGACTACGCTTACCAAACGCATGGCTGAAGATTTAACCGAATACCTGCAGGCTGCCGGAATTCGCGTGCGTTATTTGCATTCGGAAATTGATGCGCTGGAGAGAGTAGGAATATTACGTGATCTGCGGCTTGCTGAATTTGATGTTTTGATTGGGGTTAATTTGTTGCGGGAAGGGCTGGATTTACCGGAAGTATCGCTGGTTGCTGTATTGGATGCAGACAAAGAGGGATTTTTGCGTTCTTACGTCTCGCTGATGCAAACAGCCGGCCGTGCGGCACGCAATGTGGGTGGCAAGGTCATCTTTTATGCCGATCGCATGACCGAATCCATGCGCAAAACCATTGATGAATGTAATCGACGGCGGGAAAAGCAAATCGCCTACAACAAGCAAATGGGCATTACTCCACAGACCATTTTTAAAACAGCCGAGGAAATCATGCGTACCACGTCTGTGGCTGATGTACGCAAACAGTTGCCCAAGGTGGCCGAACCAGAGGTGGAGTATGGCGACAGCCTGAGCAGAGAAGAACTGATTGAACGGTTAACTCGTGAAATGCAGACAGCTGCGGCCAATCTGGAATTCGAAAGGGCTGCTATTCTACGTGATGAAATCAAACGACTCAAATCCCAGCGGCAGGAAGCACAGCGTTAAAAGGTAACGGCTTTCTACTGATTTGGTTTAGAGTATAAGAGTGTAAGAGGGTCAGGGGAGGGGCAAAGCAATTTTAATTTTGATTTAACAGTTCGATGGTTGAGTGGTTTTGCCTAACCCATGATTTGGTTCATAGCTTCTGTATCGCTGCATTTTCCAGCAATTTAAAATTATGTTCAATAATAGCAGTACACGAACTGCATGGATCACATGACGGGAAATTCTTTTTAATAATTTTTAATGAATGAATATATGTTTAAAACCTTCCCCGCAAATGGGGTTTCTGATACGCTTCAACCGGCTCATAAGGATCTGAGCAAATCAGTGGCTAATTTTTTCAAGGCTCTCCTGTCCGGCTGATCAGACTGGACGGTGGCTATTAAATTTATCCTCTGTCTGTAAGCTTTTCTTTACCAAACAACTATTGTAAGTTAATTGAAAACCGAAACTCAGCGTAGTAGAATCATTTTTTTTATTTTAGTCTGTTTTTCAACCTGCAAACGGTAAAAATAGATGCCGCTGGCTACTGCCTGGCCATGTTCATTAGTGCCATCC
>CAYNLJ010000009.1:0-18929 GCA_964398005.1 uncultured Caldithrix sp.
AGCTTTTCATTGCGAGACACCATCGAGACTTTTACTTACCCTGGATTTTTACGTCTGGCCGGCAAATATTTAAAAGTCGGATTGGCCGAATATTACCGCTCGTTTAGCAAAAGGGCCTTTGTGCAGGCGTTGCAGGCCCTCATTCCCACCATTGAAGAACAGGACCTGGAAGCAGGCGGTGCAGGTGTTCGGGCCCAGGCGCTGGAAAAATCAGGTTTTTTAGTTGATGATTTCCGCATTTTAGAAGCCCCTCAAATGATCCATGTGTTAAATGCGCCATCTCCCGCAGCCACGGCCTCGCTTAGTATCGGCAAAACGATTGCCGAAATGGCCAGTAAAAATTTTGCATTGTAGTTGTTAAATTTAAAACCTACCCAAACACTTTTAAGTGAATATCTCTTGCAGATTGAACAGATTTTATCAGAAGTTTTTAGTTAAACCCTGAAACCGGAGGGTGTGCAATGAGTTTATGATGTAATGCAGGGCGTCTCGGTGCAATGCAAGACCAGCCTGCAGGCGCCTTTCAGTAAAGCAGGTAGGGCTTCCTTAACCAACTGAAAGCCTCCACCTCTTTTTGCCATTTGTCAAACAAAGGTTCTAACGGTTGGTTGTGTTCAATGGCCAGGCGCAACTGGTCAGTACCACACAGGCGATCAAAATGCGCTTTTCGCCATTTGAACTGTTGCGGGTAAAGGTCGTGAATGGTCTTCACAATCAGCACGCCGGTTTTAAAGGGTTTAAAAGTCTGACGGTCGGTAAGGTTTATTTTCAGTCCCCGGCAAACTTCATCTTCATATTTAGGATGCAGGGCTTTGCCAGGCAGGGAAATCGGCGAAAATTCTGCCGCGGAAAATTTAATTCCTGGTAGATTAAGTTTGTTTAACGATTGTTGTAACAGCTCTGCATCTATCCACGGGGCGCCGAACTGCAGAAAGGGCGCATCGGTTCCCCGACCTTCTGAAACATTGGTGCCTTCTAACAGGCACAGACCCGGGTATACTGTGGCAGTAACCAGGTCGGGCATGTTGGGCGAGGGGGCAATAAATTTCAGACCGGTTTCATCGTACCACATGGCCCGCTGCCAATGTTTCATGGGAATGACCGTCAATTCTGCTTTAATCCCATTTTTCAGCCAGCCTTGCCCGTTAAACAGGCGGGCCAGTTCGCCCACTGTCATCCCGTGGCGCACGGGAATAGGGTAAAGTCCGACAAAAGTAGCAAAGGTGGTATCCAACAGCGGCCCTTCCAGGTCCAGACCATTGATGGGATTGGGGCGATCCAGCACCACAAAGGGAATGCCCTGTTCCGCAGCGGCTTCCATGGCCAGCGCCATGGTCCAGATGTAGGTGTAAAAGCGGGCGCCCACATCCTGAATGTCAAAAATCAAGACATCGAGTCCGGCCAACATTTCCGGAGTTGGCTTCAGATTTTTACCGTAAAGACTGTAGATGGGAATCGAATCCAGAAAACTGTGTTCATCTATTTTTTTGCCGGCCGAATAGTTTCCTCTAAAACCATGTTCCGGGCCAAACAAAGCGGCTATTTTGGCGCCGGGAATCTGTTCCTTAAAAACATTGAGAATAAACTGTCCCCGACTGTTAAAGGCGGTGTGATTGGCAATAATGCCCAGTTTTTTGTTTTCGAATAATTGTTTGAACTCCGCAACGCGGTCTAAACCGACCTGCACATTGTTGGCCTGTTTGGTCCGGCAACTTCCGGTTGCTAAAGTTAGCACCAGTAGTAGAAGAACTGTTCGCATGGATTGCTCCTAAATTAAAATTGTAGTTGGCGTTGTTCCAGCATCTTAAGCAATGTTTGAATGGTGGCCGGAGCGTGACCCTGGTAACGGTTGTTGGAGTAAACGTAAACTTCCAGTTCTTTTTCAAGAAATTGTTCGATCCAGTCAGCCCACCAGTTTAAATCATTGGTGCGGTCAATCCGTACATGGGAAAAATCGTTAGGGATTTGTTTTCGGTTGCCTAACAGGCGTACAATGGTAAAATGGCTGGTCAATTCCACTACGCGCGGCATGTAGTACAAATCATTGAGTACCAGCGCCACCCCATGATTTCTCAGCATTTCGTAAAATTGTGGATGATGCCAGTCCTTGTTTCGAATTTCAACAGCTAAAGAGGCTTCATCCTTGTGTTCAGCCAGAAAGGTGTCCAGCGCATCGGCAAATTCTTTAAATTTAAATTTGTAATCGAATTGCAAAATCAGTGGTCCGCGTTTTTGTTTCAATTTAGAAGTAACTTCTAAAAAGGTTTGCCACTCGGCCTGACATTCCCGCAGCCGTTTTTCGTGGGTAATGATTTGTGGTACCTTGAGACTAAAGACAAAATGTTCCGGTGTTTGTTTAAACCAGTTTTCAACCGTACTGGCGCGGGGAATGCCATAAAAGGTAGAGTCCACTTCTACAGAGTTGAAACGCTGGCTGTAATAGTTGAGGTACTGACTGGCTTTAAGATGTGACGGATAAAAGGTCTCTTTCCAGTCTTTGTACGACCAGCCGGAAGTACCGATGTGAAGTTTTGCTTTGTTCAATTATTTTCCTTTTACAATTGTTGTACATGGTATCCTTTTTTACTTAACAGCTGAACCAGCCCCTGGTCACCTACCAGATGCCCGGCGCCAACCACAATCAAATAGTTCTGGTTTTCATTAAGCAAAGGTTCAATTTTCTTGAGCCAATTCAGATTACGTTGATCCAACAAAATTTTCTCTACTTCAGGAAATTCTTTTAAGTTGGCATTGATTAAAGAGTCCAGCGCCCGAGCATTGCCTGTTTGCCAGGCCGTCAGTAATTCATCGAGTGTTTGATTACCTGTTTCCATTTCTTTAATGGTTTCCATCACCAGGGTATTGGGATTGATTTCAGAGAGCTGGCTTAAAAAGGCAATTTGCTGGTTCAATGATTCCAGTCCGTAGGTCGGTTTCCGGTCCTGTTTGGCTTTTTGGGAAAAGTACATTTCCAGACCCAGTTGTGGATTAAGCTTTAGGGCTTGCATGTTCAGCTGATTAAGCATTAAGGTCACCAGCCAGGGCTTCATCTTTAAGTAAAGTTCAACCGGTTGACCAAAGTGATTCAGGGTTGCCTTCAATTTCTGGAAAACGGTGTCGGCCAGCAGGTCTTTCAACGTTTCCTGCCCGGTTAAAAGTCCCTGACGCATCAACAATCCGGCTGCCTGAGGCGACTGAGCACTGTCGATGTTTACTTCAAAAAAGAGGGCTGCACTTTGAGCGTAAACAGAATCAAATACGGTGGGCAGGGGGTATTGTTTCTCACTGAGCATGTGCACGGAACCAAGCAAAAAGACTTTGTTGTTCTTTCCCGCTACCTGCCACAGACAGTGTTTGTTTCCAGCAAGCAGGTTGAACGTAAAGAGAACAACAAAAATAAGAACAAAAAATATTTTTCTCATCAGGTTGTTTTAAACTCCCCTGTAAGCCACTTCCACTTTTAAACAGTGGTCCATAACGACCTTGAGTCCGGCATCGATTGCCAGGCGCGCCGCCTGTTCATTTACCACGCCCAACTGCATCCAGATGACCTTTGCACCGATGGCAATGGCCTCTTCAACCACCGGCAGAACAAATTCCGGTCGACGAAAAATGTCTACAATTTCAACTGGTTCAGGAATGTCTTTTAAAGAAGGGTAGCAGGGCAAATCCAGAACGCTTTCCAATTTAGGATTCACCGGGTAAATGGTAAAACCATGATTTTTCAGGAAGCGGGCCACGTCGTAGCTGGGCCGGTAAGGCTTGTCCGAAATTCCAACCACTGCCACTTTGCGGTAATTTTTAACAATCTGGTCGATGTCCTGATTAACCTGTTGCCAAATTTCCACTTACAAACTCCTTCATAACTTAGCACATTTCATTTTGATAAATTTTAAGTTTTAAATTTTGAATTGATCTTTTTTGGGTGTTGAAACTGTCCCTAAAAGCAGATCAAATTTTTAAACCCTTGATTGAAAAAACAATCGATTTTTGTTTGTTAAAATAAAGCCAAATCAAATTTAGAATTCAACATTTTTCAATTAAACTCTGTTTCCCGCTCTACAGGCCCCGGAATGGCACCTCTGCAAACTAAGCTTTTTGTATTGCCGATGGTTCCATCGTCCAGGCCACAGGTTCAAACTTGCCGTTAATCCAGCGTACTTTTTGAAGCCCGGGGATGGCGGCCAGCTGTCGTTCGATTTCTGCAAAGCGCAAACCAACCTGGTTGGGTGCATGAGCATCCGAACCCATGGTCACCGGCAACTCAAAATCAGCCAGTAAAGGCCACAGGCTCTGGTGCGGGTAAGTTTCTCCAATTTCCTTACGTAAACCGGATGTGTTGATTTCCACCGCCATCTTTTGCTGACTAACAAGGGCCAGCAGTCGGCGCACCTCCTCTTCATTACCATCAAGCAAACGGGCCTCGTCACGCTTAATCAAATCAAGGTGGCCCAACACGTTGAACAGACCGGTCTCAACGCCGCGCATCAAAGCCTGCAAATAGTCGGAGTAAATTTCTTTTAAAGGTCTGCCGGGAAAATGGTAACTAAAGGCCCAATTACCGGCCGGCCAGTCGCGAATAAAATGCACCGACAAAATGACAATGTCCATCGGAAAGCGCCGTAAAAAGTCGTCCAGGTAATCTTCAAAGCCATCGTAAAAATCGGCTTCAATGCCTGTTAAAATTTGGATGTCGTTTCCAAAACGTGTTTTTAACTTTTCAATCTCATTTAAATAGATGTCCATTTCCGAAAGGGCCATGCGGTGGGCAAGGTCAAAGTTTTCCGGCAGTGGTATGTGGTCGGTAAAGGCTATTTCTTTGATGCCCAGCTTCAGCGCCTGTTCAACGTAGTCGGCCATTTCACCGTTGGCATGTTTGCACAATTTGGTATGTATGTGATAGTCAAGCTTCATAGTGTTCCAGAAAGTTTTTTAGTTTTTGCCGGTCTTTGATTTCAAATTCGGGATTGTCCAGTAATTTCTGAGACAACTGACGGTACAGTTCGATTTCCTTGGCGGTTTGGTGGTCTTTTAGCAGATTAAGATGGTCTTCAATGGTATTTACATCGCCCCGTTGCAATGGCCCGCTTAAAATTTTTGACAAAGGATTTTGACTTAAATTATTTGAAACCTGGTGAATCAGTGGTCCAAGCCAGGTGTTTAAGTCCGGATTCTGCAGGCCACTCAAATTTAGAATTTCTTCCGCCCAGCTGTAAAGCGCCACCTGAAAATTGGCTGAAATGGTGGCCGCCAGATGCAGAAGTTGTTTTTGTTGGTAATCGATGGTTACTATTTTTGT
The DNA here is from genome assembly GCA_964398005.1 of uncultured Caldithrix sp. Lineage (GTDB taxonomy): Bacteria > Calditrichota > Calditrichia > Calditrichales > Calditrichaceae > Caldithrix. The sequence goes on from CAYNLJ010000009.1 coordinate 5,300, forward strand.
CTGCAGGGGGTCAAAGATTTTTTTTAACTCGACAGCCAGAGTGGAATCGCCCTGAAAGGTGCAGGTTATGCCCTGCCAAACTTCAGGTGGTAAGAACATGCGGTTAAAAGTCTGTAAAGGGTGCAGGCTGCCAATGCGGGCACCTTTTTTCCTCAGGGGATCCAGCAGTTCGGCTGGTTTATTACCGGAAGTGTGGAAAATAGAACTATTTTTCAATTGAAATTTTTGCAGACGGTGTACTATTTTTGAAATTTGGTCATCCGGTGTACAGATGGCCATGAAATCAAATGGCTGAAATTGAAGTGTTTCATAATTTCTAAAAAAAGAGTGGGCTGGTAAAAATTTAGCCCACTCTTCTTTAAAATCTTTTACGGGCTCCAGAACTGAAATTTTAAAACGGTTAAGGTTGGTTAGAACTCTGAAAAGACTGCTGCCTACTTTGCCAAAACCGATAATTAAAAAATTTTGCATCCCTTTCCTTTAAATCCTTTCAGCCATGCCGACTAATCGAATTTGTCTTCTTCAAGTCGTTCACCGATGTACTTATCCTTGGGGAAGAAGCGCATGTACACGATGTCGCTAAAAGTAATTGCTTCTTTGGAATAGGGATTAATGTTTAACTCGTAAAAGGTATCGTCAATAAAATGTGAAGCTTCTTTCCAGGAGCTCATGCTATTTAGTTTATTGATAAACTCATTAAAAGCAGCCTCGTCTTTACGGAAGAGTTTTTTGATGATTTTTTTACGCGTACGTCCTTTAATCATATTGTGTAAATCTTCCAGTGGGCCTTCTCCGGCGATTTGTTTGGCCAGGTGTTCGGCCAGGTCTTCCGCCACTTTGGAAGATTTTTCGCTCTGGGGTTCTGTTTCTACTGGTTCTTCTGCCAGGGGTTCAGGTTCTTCTTCTGCTGCTGGTTGCTGTTCCGTCACAGTTTCTTCGACGGGTTCAGGCGCGGCAGGTGGTTCAAACTGTGGTTCCGCTTCGGCAGCCGGAGGTTCTTCCTGTTGTGGTTCTTCTTCAACTTCTATTGGCGATTCTTCTTCCATTGAAGGGGGCTCTTGCACTGGTTCAGATAGTTGTTCCTCTGCCACCGATTCGGTTTCTATCTCAAATTCTTCTTCCTCTTCCTCTTCTTCATCAAATTCAATTTCTTCTTCTTCTTCAATTTCTTCATATTTTTCATCGAACCGTTCCAGTTCTTCTACAGCGTCTTTAATTTGTTCTTCCAGCGGTGTTTCCTCACCCACTTCGATATCGTCTACGGAAATGGTTAATTCCTGTTCTTCGATGCTTTCAATTTCATCAAAAGTAATCTTTTCCTCCGGAGCTTCCGGAGCCTCTTCAAAACGACCAAACAGAATGTTTTCAATATCATCAAAAGTCATTTCATCAAGTTCGATTTGCTTTTGAGCCTGTTCCACACGTTCGACCAGATCGTTTAAATTTCGGTCTTTTAAAGCGGCAATCAATACGTTTGTTGGCAAAGAAGAAACTTCCGTACCACGGGCTTCGCTCAGAAAATTCATGATTGTTTTAATAACCTTTAAGGTCATTTCCACCCGGTTTTCAGAAAACACTTTTTCATCAATCTTATCAATCAGGGTAATGAACTGTTCCTGAGAGATTTGTTTCATGTACTTGGTGTTAAAATAATCGGAGATGGCTTCTTTGTAATATTCGAACTGGAAAAAATATTTTAAGATATCGTACACTTCAATTGTAGAAATAATTCGCTCGTCTTTGAATAAGAATTGGGTAAGAGTACGATGAGGTTCAATTACAAAATTCATCTGCAGTTTGACTGCGCGTTCCAAAAGTTGATTGAATTTTGGTAAACTGAATTGAGCCGTTTGTTTAAGGATGTCGAAAATCTGATCAATTAACACACGAACTTCCGGCAAGTCATAATTAAAGCGATCACTACTGCTAAATTTTTCTTCTTCTTCCCGAATCCACAATTCTACTTCCTGATCAAAAAAATGTTTTATTGATTGGGGAATATCTAAGGTCATCAAATAAGCAAGCGGAATTTCTTTCATTTTTTCATCAGTGAGCACTTTTTTGCGAATGCGCTCAATAAAAGCATCCATTACATCATCTAACATTGCCATTTTCCTCTTTTTAAATTTAATTCTTAAAAATAAAAGAATTAAAGCTTCACATCAAATCAATTTGCGATTCATTCCAAATTTGAAAGTGCGATTTTAAAATTAACGTTCTGAAATAAACTGTAACCAAACTTTCCTGTGCCGTGGTCCGTCAAATTCGCAGAAGTAAATCCCCTGCCAGGTACCCAGTTGCAACTTTCCATTTTGCACGAGAATTGTTTCTGAACTGCCAAATAATGAGGCCTTAATATGGGCAGCCGAATTACCTTCAAAGTGCTGGTAGTGATCATCAAAGGGAATGACTTTATTGATTTCGTAAAGAATATCTCGCTGCACTGTGGGGTCGGCATTTTCGTTAATGGTTACGGCAGCCGTGGTGTGCGGTACAAAAACAGTCACCAGTCCGTTTTGGAGCTTCTGCTGCGTTACCACTTCCTGCACTCTTCGTGTAATATCTATCAATTCAGTTCGGTTTGAAGTAGGGACTTCAATTTTTACCATTTTTAATTCTCTCCCAAATCATTTAAGTCGTTTTCCAAAACTCACTTTTTTACTGTTCTTTAAAAGGCTTTAATGCTTTTAAACGCAGTTGTCTTTTTACTTCAGGCGCTGCTTGCCATTGGTAGTCGTAAACAGCTCCTTCCCATTCGCCATACATGGCATTGGGTAAAACAATAAAGCGCCGGCCAAATTCTTCTTTTACCTGATCCACGGCCTTAAAACGCTCGCTAATGGATTTGTGTTCAAAAATTTGTGCAAAATCATTCAGATTGTCCCCAAAAAGCAATAAAATGACGTGCGTTTTTAAGATGGCCTGGCGACGTTCTTCTTTGCTGGAGGTAGTTGTTCTCAGGAAGAGGTGTCCTTCCTCGACTTGAGGGAAACCAAGATTTGCCAGGTTTTGCATGGTAAAAGATTTGCTGTCTTCCTTACGATTTGAAACGTAAAAGATATCAACTCCTTTTTGATCCGCCCACTTCAGAAATTCAAGGGCACCGGGAACAGGTTTAGCTTCTGCTGCTGCCAGCCAATCCTGCCAGCCGGCAGGGTAATGTTTATTGGTTTTTATCAAAAAGGCCTCGTAGGGGCTGTTGTCCAGTACGGTTTCATCGATGTCAACTACGATGGCTGGTTTTTTGTCTGACTTTAGCGTGTCGAGCATGGTGCTTAAACGCCATTTGCCTAAATTGTAGGCCTGGTAACAAAGCGCTCGATATTCAGCCGCTGTTTGCTGGTAAAGAGTGGCCATGACCAGATGTTCATTGGTATTTGAAAGCTGAGGCTTCTGACAGGAAATAGTCAACATTAAAAATAAACTAAAATAAAGTGTAATGCGCTTCATAAAAATTCCCCTCCGAATAATTATTCATCAATGAAATACTGACTCTTCACTAAACTTAAAATTTAAAGCTTTTGAATAATATTCTGTTTCCCGTGACGTTAAAAGTTAAACTAATTATTTCTGTTGTACCTGTAATTTTCGATAACGGTTCAATGCAGCTGCCACTTCAAAAATTCGTGGCTGGGCAAAGTTACCCGGATGTTCATCTGATTTCCGGTACGGGTTTAAACGATCCAGTCCTTCTGTTTGCCAGAAATCTTGCAAACATTCCAACAGTTGGCGGATGGTTAATTGTCCGTCCATCCACTGTTTACTCAAAAAGTAAAGCGCAAAGCCGATGGCTCGTGTCTGACTGACATCAACAATTTGCTCAACCTGCTGCAGATCGATGGTTGAGGTGCCAAACTGAATTGTGTTCAGTCCTTTGGCATCGATTTTTACTTCCTTTTTGCCTTTGGCCGGCTTAATGCTTTCAGGAAGGGGACACCGTTCGGTAATCTTTTGCCATTCAAATTCACGTTCAAAAGTTCGGCTGGTGTTTAATTGCTGAGCAATCAGTTTGGCTTTTTCTGTAACGACTTGTGGCTGATATTCTTTCATCATAATGACCGTATCGGCTACGGAAAAGTAATCGCCACTGCCGCCCATGACCAAAATGGTCGAAATATTGAAGCGTTCGTAAAGCTCCCGTACGCGATCAATGAATGGAGTGATCGGTTCGAAGTCCTTATGTACCAGTGCCTGCATGCGGGCGTCACGAATCATGAAATTGGTAGCCGAGGTGTCTTCATCAACCAGCAATAAGCTGGTGCCTGCCTCCATTGCTTCAATGATGTTTGCCGCCTGACTGGTGCTACCCGAGGCATCCTCGGTACAAAAACGGCCGGCCTCCCGATTGCCTGGCAAATGGTTAATGAAAGGCCGGATGTCCACTTTTTCTACGCGTCTTCCATCTTCGGCGCGTATTTTGACCGCTTCCGGTACGGTGACCACGTATTCCCGGCCATCGCCTAAAACATGCGGGTAAACACCTAATTCGATGGCTTTTAACAAAGTCGATTTTCCATGGAATCCCCCGCCCACAATTAACGTGATTCCCTGAGGAATGCCACAACCCGTGATTTGCGATTGGCCGTTAACCGGGTTGGGTAATGTCAGTTTGATCTTTAATTCTTCAGGTGATGCAAAAGGAATGGCCTGCGTTCTGGCAAGTGGTTTTGCAGAAACGCCACTTTCTCTGGGTAAAATGGCACCATCGGCAATAAAGGCAACCAGACCATTCTCTTTTAATTGCCTTTGCAGAGCAAAATAATTCTCAACATATTCTGCAAATCTAAAAACTTTTTGCTGATCGATCTGCTCATAAAAAAGACTGTTCTGCACAATAGCTGGTAGTTCGTCTAAAAGCATGGCTTCGGCCTGTTGACCTAAAACAGTGCGGCCCCTGGCCGGCAAACCGATTTCCATGCGCGCTTCAACGAACTTGTCGGTAATTTTGAGTGCGGTGCGGGGTAAAATTTCCTGGCCGCCTGCATCAATCTGAATTAATCCGCTTTTGCCGGTGCCACGGTGCAGTCGGGCATGTTTTTTAATATTCCTGTCAACTATTCGAATCAGGACATCGGCCAGACCTAATGTACGTTCCGCGCTGTTCATCAATTCGGCCGGAAAGCCGGCCCGATTTTGATCGACACGTACCCGAATTTTACTGGGAGCCGCAAAGGGGTCACCCTGCACGTGATCGATAAATAATGTGAATAAATCGAATGAATAGGCACCTTTTATTTCTTTGTACGCCTTGTAACCCCGTCCATCAATACGCCGCAGTATTTTCCTTAATTCCTCAGACAGCATATCTCTACCTGTCAATCATTTGTTATTGTCCGCACTAAAAAAAATAATGAAAAATTCAGACTATCCGGTCAGGTTCCTTCTTCATTTGAATTCCAGGCAATGGTGAATCGACGGGTTCAGCTCGTCTTGCTGTAAACAGCGAGCGTTATTCTACCAATTGGTATCCTGCAGGAACCATGAAATGTTTTTCTTCTAAATTTTTAACCTGTAAGTTAATCAGTTCTGTGTGATAGGAAAAATCCGGTTCATGTTTTGAAGGTTTCTTTTTTACCTTTTCTTTCAATTTCTTTTTTAAAAACCCACCGAACATGCCCCCGGGATTGGTAATATCGACACCGGAATCTTCTTTTTGTTTCATGCCCTGCTTTTGACCCGGACGTTGGGCAAAATATTGTCCATCTATCAGAACAGGTACCCCTTTTATTTTTTTCATCTCTTCAACAAGTTTTGAATCGGAAACATTAGATAAATCTTCACGTGACTGGCTCATGGCCCGAAACATCTGAATCCAGTTGAGGCCGAGAATATTTTGGGTTTCGAAATCCGTTCCAAGTCCGATAGCTTCCAGATATTTCATCTGAAAGTTTTGTTCTTCTCTGGCGGCTGCATTAAACTGGTCGCCGGCCTGTGTCGTCCAGACATCGGTGAACAGACTGTCCTTCCCTTTGTCACCGGTTTCTGTGTCCATCCATTCGATAACCCAGAAGATATGATATTCCTCAGCTGGGAAGTTGTTGATGGTTTTATTTTTACCGGTTGGTACTACTTTAAATACCTGACGCGTTATTTTTATGTTGCTTTCCCTTTCCTGGTTTTCCGGTTCAGTTTCAGGCTCTTCGGTTTCCATTTCCCCCTGTATCTCTTCATTTTCAATGTTAATTTTTTCTATGGGTCGTACCTTGTATTGCTTTTTTTCATGCAGGAGTTCAAAAATTTTCATGGCTTGCAGATCAACTATTTCACCTTTCCGTTTTTCTTTAAAAAGAACTTTCGAGATCATCCTGCCCATCATGCCCTGAGCTTTAAAATCGTTCTGACTTTCCTTGTGCTGTTTCAGGTCTTGCAGCCAGCTGGTTTCGTGAGTGTTAAATTCGCCGAAGCCTTTAAATTTTACTTTGGTTTTACTCTCGCGAATCACGCCTCCCAAAGCCAAATTTAAAAGTAAAAATAATGACAGGACGGTTAAAATGGTTTGCTTCATGGTTCCTCCTCCTCAATTTATCTGACAATGCAAAGTAATTCTTTAAATGGTAAATGTCAATTACCCTGAAAAATGGCCTCTATTCGAGCCAGCTCTCAGGATTGTAGGTTTTGTTGCTGCCATAAATACCAAAACGCAGACTCACCTGTCCCAGATAGCCGGAATCACCAACCTTGCCAATAATTTGATTTTGTTGAACGGCTGCATTTTTGTAAACATAGATTTGCGCCAAATGTGAGTACACCGTGTAATAACCCTTTCCATGATCAACAATCACCGTGTTGCCATAGCCGGGAAGATAGGTGATGGTTCTTACGACACCAGGGAAGATGCATTTTACAGGAGTGCCCGGATTTGCTTTAATTTCAATGTCTGTGTTTTTTATGTAAGTTTTGGAGACCGGGTCTCGTTGTTTGCCATAGCGCGTAATAACTTTTCCTTTTACCGGCCAGGGCAATTTTCCTTTGGCTCTTTTGAAATTTTTAAAATTAAATGCGATCTCTTGCGGTTGTCCAGGTTTTGTTTTTGTTGATTTCCTTTCTTTTGCTAACCGCTCTTTTTCCAGACGTTCCTTTTCCAATGCTGCAATTAAATTCAGCAATTGTTTTCGTTGACGGTCTTTTTCATTTAATTGTTTTTGATAACTGTAATGAGTGGTTTTCAATTTTTTCAAAAGTTGACGTTTTTCAGATTTTCGCGCCAAATACTGGTTGGTCTTTTTCTGAATTTCCAGATACGCCAGGTTTTTTTCCTGCAAACTGTTTTCCAGAGAGTGTTTGAGCGCAGCAATTTGCTGGCGTCTTTTTTCAATGGTCTTAATCAAATTGGCGTCATGACGGGCAATTTGTTGTAAATATTTTAAACGTACCAGTGCCTGATTAATTGATTGGGCTCCTAAAAGTAATTCAATGTTTTTGACCCGACCAAATTTGTAAGAATAAATAACGCGGGCAGCATAAAGCTGTTTTAGCTGTTTAAGCCGCTCTTCAGCCTTTTCCAGCTCTTGCTGTTTTTGGGATATTTTGTTTTGTAATAATTTAATTTCCTGTTCCAGAAGTCCTTTACTACGCATAATTAATGACATTTCCTGATCAAGCAGCTGAATTTGTAGTTCCAGGTCGGCTTCTTTCCTTTTGGTGGCCAATATCTTTTGTCGGAGTTCTTCTATTTGCGTATTTAATTCTTTTAACAAGCTGCGATTCTGATTCAACTTTGTTTCCGTGGCAAACTGAGCATGCAGCAGTCCGGTTATGGGAAAAAGAACAAGAAAAACTAAAAGCCAATGATTTAACTTCAAAAACCTTCTCCTGATGTTTTGGTTAAAAGGAGTACCCCACAGCAATTGCATTGCTGGCGCCCAATTGTGGATGAACTTCGAGCGCATAACTAATGGAAACGAATTTTCTTTTAAAAATTATCCCAAATGAAAATGTGTGTACTTGCTGACGAAATCCTGCAAGCAGGGTAAACATCTGGTTAAATTGATAGCTCAGGCCGGCACGGTAGTCAAAATCAAACCCGTCTTGTTTAAATAAATCAAAGGTAAGTTCAGCACCCGGCATAAGTTGTAATTGCAATCCATGAACGAAGTAGACGGGAATATCTTTTCTTTGTCCGGACAATTTGGGTTCATTGAAATTCCCAAAGACAGCGGCCATGTTTAGCCAGGGAAAAATTCGCAAATGAAATGCTGCTGTCAAGCCATATGAGTAATAGCTGCCATAGTTCTTAATTTGCAAAAAATAGTTGTGGAACAAAAAACCCACGGACAAGCGTTGGTAAAAAGTAAGTGCTAAAACCAATGCGGCTTGTTGTTCCCTGTAATTTTTTTCACCGAACTGGCTGATAAAAAGGCCAATTGGTAACCCTTTTAAATGCGAGGTTAAACTCAATCCAAATTCGTTTAGTTGTGAAATATTGTAAAAATTTCGATATTGCAAGAAAAGCTCATTTTGAGAACCTGAGGCTGCCAGAGCAGGATTGATATTAAATAATTGTGTTCTGGTACTGGCGATACCGGAACTGCCCAATGCCAGATAGGCCGGCGGCAGTCTGCCAGGTTCAAAAGAAGCGCGAATGGTCTGACTTAGCAGAAGCAGAAAAAGAATCATTTTAAAAACCATGGATACGCGCCTTGAGTTTGCTCCATCGATCTATTGAAATTTACTCGGATTGTGGTTAAAGTCAAAATGAAAAATTTTGTACTCAGGAGAATTTAATGAAAAGAATTTATTTAGACAATGCAGCTACCACACCTTTATTCCCGGAAGCTGTTCAAGCTATGAATGAATGGAATTCAAATCAGTTTGGTAATCCCAGTAGTGTGCATCATTTTGGACAGCTGGCCCGTGCCCGTCTTGAAGAATCACGCGACATTATTGCCGCTTTTCTGGGAGTTGCTTCCAAAAATCTGTTTTTTACCAGCGGAGCTACCGAAGGCAATAACTGGATTTTAAAGAGTTTTGCACACAAATTCAAAGACAAGCACATTTTGGTTTCACAACTCGAACATCCTTCAGTCTTTAAAACTGCCGCCTATTTACAAGCCATGGGGTATCGGGTGGATTACATTGAACCTGATGAAAATGGGCTGGTGACCGTTGGGCAAATCGAAAAGATGCTGCAACCTGATACGGCATTAATTTCGGTAATGTACGTGAATAATGAAACCGGTATCATCAATCCGGTTGAGGAAATTGGCCGCTTTTGTGTTGAGCGGGGGATTAAATTTCACTGTGATGCGGTGCAGGCTTTTGGCAAACTTAAATTTACGGCGGACACTCTATTTGCTGATTACCTTACCATTTCAGCACATAAAATTCATGGACCCAAAGGAATTGGTGCCGTCTATCTAAAAGAACCGGCGCTTCTTGATTCTTATCTTCATGGTGGCGAACAAGAGGCAGGTAAACGGGCCGGTACAGAAAATTTGGCAGGTATTATTGGATTTGCTGCAACCATCAGGCAACTTGACAAGCATTTAAATAATTTGCAGCAAGTAAAGCAATTACAGGCTTTTTTTGAAGATGAGATAAAGAAAAACTTTCCCAATGCGGTAATCATCGGAAATAATGTTAATCGCTCTCCCTTTATCAGTCAGATTGCCTTTCCGGGCCAGGATAATCAACGTTTATTGATGTTGTTGGATTTAAATGGGATTGCTGTTTCAGTAGGCTCTGCCTGCAGCTCCGGAAGTTTACAACCATCCCGGGTGCTGCGCAAAATGCAATTACCAGAACAGGTGGTTAACAGTGCAATTCGTTTCAGTTACTCCTTTCTAACCGGAAAGAACGAATTAAAACGTACGGTTGAAATACTAAAAACATTGATTAATTGATTTTAATCACTGACAAACAACCGATTATTCCTAACCTTTAATTACATTCTAACCAAATTAATTTAAGGAGGAGTATCATGAAGTTATTTAGGTTAATCACCACTGTTCTGATAATAGGGTTACTACTGGGCGCCTGTTCCAGCGACAAAAAGGACAGTAGTACCAGTCAACAGGAACAACCACCACAGGGAGTAGACTTTGAACCGGTCGAAATTCCTGCCAATATGTTGCAGTCTTCCGATCCTAATGTTCAAATAGTTGTCTCTTACATTAATCTGGTCAACCTTTTTCAGTACTGGACCAGTAGTTTAACCCCTCCCGGACAGGTTACCAAAGTAGGTCTGGTAGAATCAAGCACTGATGGCCCCCCGTGGATTTACACATGGTCGCAACAGGGAATTACGGTAACCCTGAAAATCACCATTGAGAATAATCAATATCACTGGTTGTTAACCTATACGGGTGTCATAGAGGGCTATGAATACAATAATGCCAAAGTTTTTGAAGCCTGGCAGGATATGAATGGTACTACAGGCAAAATGGTGCTGTACAATCCTGATGATAATTCTCAGGCTGCAGAATGGACCTGGGAAAAAGCAGAAAATGGTACTGTGACCTTACATTACAAAGATTACACCGACTCTTTTGAACTGACTGTTGTCCAAAATGCAGATCTATCCGGCTATTTAGAAGTGTATGAAGATTCCATGCTGACATTTAAAGCTACCTGGAATGCAGACGGCTCAGGAACCTGGTGGACTTATGACAATGGTACCCAAACGGGAACAGGTACCTGGACATAAAATATTAAGGGGCGTAAGCCCCTTTTTTATTTTGAAGAAGCTTTACTTACAAGCCCAATTCCCGCAAAAATTATCAGCATCCCCAATATGAGTTGCCAGGAAATGGGTTCTCCTTTTATTAGCCAACCCCAAAACAAGGCCATGGGCGGAGTAATAAAAGTGATTAACGACATCAATACTGCAGAGGTGGTTTTCAACAACCAGAAGTAAAGTACAAAAGCCAGGGCGGTACCCATTAAGCCCAAATAAAGCAAGGAAAAAATGGCTTTAAAGTCAAAGACGGCTGGTTGTCCCGATTCAAATAAAAAATGCAATCCAAATAAAACGAATGACGCATAGAGGATGGGGAAGGTATTGAGGGTAACCGGATGAAAGCGGGCCCTTGCCTTTTTACCGGCAATGGTTCCTAAAGCAGAGAAAGCCGGGCTAATGAGTACACCAATCATTCCGTAAAGTCCGTAAGGATGACTGAGTTTTAACTGATCATGAAAGATGATCACCACGCCTAAAAAACCGGTTAAAATACCCAACATTTTTTTGAGGGTTACCTGTTCAGATGGTAATAGTTTAATGGAAAAAAGAGCAACATAAAAAGGCATTACTGAAAAGAGCACAGAAGCTAATCCGGAATTAATGTATTGTTCGCCCCAATAGACCAGGGCATAGCCGCCGGTAAAATTGATTACACTGAACCACAAAAAGAACAGATGGGTTCTCCAATCTTTGGGTATGGGTTTGTTCATTTTTAAGGAATATAAAAAGAGTGGGATAAAGGCAATAAAAAAACGCCAGCCAGCCGATAAAAAGGGAGGCAGGGATTCCAGACCAATTTTAATGGCCAGCCAGGTAGAACTCCAGATTAAAGAAAGCAGTGCGACAACAAGAATTGCTGTCCATTTTGCAGATTTCACTTGACTTAATTCCCTCTTTGTTTTTAGACCGACCGAAAATAAGCAATTAGAATGAATAAAACAATAATCGAATTCGGGTTGAGTTTGAAAAAATATTTTTCATGAATTGCAGATTCTGGATACAAAGGATGAGAGTCTGAATTGCCTGTCAAAATTAAAGAGCTACTGATTTGTTTCTTTAGAACGGAGATTGTACAGATTTTGAGAATAAAAAATAAAAACGTTGCACTTTTTCAAATTTTCATTCCTGCTTGTCTATCTCAATTATTGCCGGAAGGCCAAGCTTGTTAAACCATAGCATTCTCCAACCCGGAATCCCGCACAAAAAGACAGGAGGCATTAACCAACTCAGGTGCCTGTCTCATGAATTCGAAAGGCAGAGTTTGTGCCAGGCCAAAGATATTAATGTCCGCTGCAGGTGCATGGGACATCACTTCTTTAAATTCGCCTTCCAGAACATAAAAATCTGTCATGGAAGGCAGCCGTGCTTTGTCAGACAATTTTTCAAGAAAGTGCTGCAGCTTCTGTTTTTTTCCTGGTTCGGTAGTGGCTGTTATCAGGTTTAATTTTCCGCCCCAGTTAAGTTGTAATTGTAAGGAAATTAAAATGGCCAGGTGCCAGTTGGGGCTTTGATCGCGCAGCCACAAATTAATATTCTGCTGCAGGCCAAAGGCAATACGCTGGTGCTGTCTTAAAATAAGCAAACCTAATTGGTGATCCCGGGCGTAGGAACTTAAGGTTTCAATAATGGGATCTTTGGCCGGCTTATTGCCCAGGGTTAAGAAAAGCGTGTTGGGACGCATGGAATAAGCTTTTAAGGTTTGGATGACCAATAAAGTACCATGTAAAAAGTCATTGTCCTGAATGACGGTAGAATGGACCAAGATCTGATCTCTGGCAAAGGGTTCAAACAGGTGTTTTAATTCCTTTTCCGTTTCGGTAACCTTTTGAGGAGTTACAGTAAAAGCAAACACACTACCGGAAGGATGAACCACATTTTTAATAAACAAAAGCGGGCCGCTCCACACTTTAGGATCGTCCACGGGAATCAGCAAATCGGGTTTCCAGGAAACCTGATGACGGGGAAAACGCTGAGCAATTTGCGCAGCTCTTTCGGCCAGCATCAAAAACATACCGCCGCGAATGTCACCCCATTCTGCCCGCAAACCCCGCTTCCCCAACCAGACGTAGAGGGCAACAATTGTTGTAATGGCCACGCCGCTAAAAATGGGATTAATCAAAAACATGACAAACAGACTTCCCAGTGCACCGATAAAGGGCACGAATGAGGGAACTTTAAATGTCGGCCGAAAACTGATGATGCGCATTTTTTGCTGAATGAAAACCACTAAATTAATCATGCCGTAAGTAATTAAAAAGAACATGGTAATTAAAGAGGCCAGTGCATTTAAATTGCCCAACAGCAGCGCTAATTCGACTAATACTGCTGTAAAAATAAAAGCATTCAGTGGTTCGTTGGTCGCGCTTTTTTTAGCAAAGAAATTCGAAAGCGGAATGGTTTTGTGTTCAGCCAGAGCCTGTAAAATTCGTGGTGCACCCAAAAAGCTGCCCAGTGCCGAAGAAAAAGTAGCGGCCAAAATACCCATTAAAACCAGCCACCCCCAACGAGCATGATCGACCATTACCATCTGATTTGTTCTTAATTCTTCGGCCGGAATATGGCGGGCGGCGGTGTAGGCCAAGGTCAGATAGACCAGCATGGTAACCCCAATTGCACTCAATGTACCCAAAGGAATAGCCCGTCGTGGATCTTTTAAGTCTCCCGAAAGGTTGGCGCCGGCCATGATGCCGGTAGCGGCCGGAAAGAAAATGGAAAATACGTACCAAAAGTTGCCGTCTTCAAATTTGCCGATTAATGGCGTAGAATTCTGAACAGGCGTTGGTGTACTGTAAAAAGAGACAAGGGAAAGGGCAATTATGCCTAAAATAAAATATTGGGTTTTTATGGCAAACTGCGTGCTGATGGAAATAATAACCAGCAAAACAATCCAGATAATAGTTGAAATGAGCAACGGATTGTGGGTGGGAAAAATGCGCAACCAGCCTTCTGTAA
>CAYNLJ010000010.1:0-18491 GCA_964398005.1 uncultured Caldithrix sp.
AAATATTCGCTAAATTCAAACTCTGGAGGGTGAAATGATTCGAAAAGAAGATGCACTGGCCTATCATTCCGAAGGCCGAAAAGGAAAAATTGAGGTAATTAATACCAAACCATGCTTAACACAACGCGATCTTTCATTGGCTTACACACCGGGTGTGGCGGAGCCATGCCGGGAGATCGAAAAAAATCCCGACCTTGTTTATGAGTACACAGCCAAAGGAAATCTGGTTGCGGTCGTCTCCAACGGAACGGCTGTATTAGGGCTTGGAGATATTGGCCCAATGGCTGGCAAACCGGTGATGGAAGGAAAGGGCGTATTGTTTAAACGCTTTGCGGATATCGACGTGTTTGATATCGAAATCAATTCAAAAGATCCGGATGAAATCGTTCGAACGGTCAAATTGCTGGAACCAACCTTTGGTGGTATTAATTTAGAAGACATCAAAGCGCCGGAGTGTTTTTACATTGAGGAAAAGTTAATTGAAATCATGGACATTCCGGTTTTTCATGATGACCAGCACGGAACGGCAATAATTTCTGCCGCGGCCTTACTTAATGCGCTTTATTTACAGGGCAAAAAGATTGAAGATGTAAAAGTGGTTTTCAGTGGGGCTGGTGCCGCAGGTATTGCCTGCGCAACCTTATATTGCGAATTAGGTGTGCGGAAGGAAAACCTTTACCTGGTTGACTCCAAAGGTCTGGTGTACAAAGGCCGTAAAGAAGGTATGAACCCTTACAAAGAACGCTTTGCCAATGGCGACAGTCCGGCTACTCTGGCGGAAGTCATGAAAGGCGCCGATGTGTTCGCCGGCGTTTCGGTGGCTGGTCTGGTGACCAAAGAGATGGTTAAAACTATGGCCGATAAACCCATCATCTTTGCCATGGCCAATCCAGATCCGGAAATCCGTTATGAAGATGCCATTTCAGTACGTGACGACTTAATCATGGCCACCGGCCGTTCGGACTATCCGAATCAGGTGAACAACGTGTTAGGTTTTCCCTTCATTTTTAGAGGCGCACTGGACGTTCACGCCCGTAAAATCAACATGGAAATGAAAAAAGCAGCCGTGCATGCTCTGGCAGAATTAGCCAGGCAGGATGTACCTGATTCAGTGATCCGAGCTTATGGTGGCAAACCATTCAGCTTTGGGCCAGAGTACATTATTCCCAAACCGTTCGATCCACGCGTATTAACCTGGGAAGCAATGGCGGTGGCCAAAGCGGCTGTTGAAACCGGTGTCGCCCGCAAAAAAATTACCGATTGGGATGCCTACCGTGACAGTCTGGAAAGTCGCCTGGGTCGTTCTCATGAGGTTTCACGTATTCTGATAAACAAAGCAAAAGACTTTAAAAAACGTATTGTTTTACCGGAAGGCGAAGAGATTAAAGTGTTGCGCTCTGCTCAAATTTTACTGGATGAAGGTATTGTGCAACCCATTTTACTCGGAAACAAAGAAAAAATTCTTGCTCTGGCGGATGAATACAATCTGGACATCAGCAAAGCAGAGATCATTGAATATTCCAGAAGTGAAAAGATTGATGCCTATGTGGATGAATTGTATCGTTTGCGTCAACGTAAAGGATTGACACGCAACGCCTGTTACCGGCTTTTAACCACTGATCACAATTATTATGGTGTTATGATGGTTCGCATGGGCGATGCCGATGGTATGGTGTCCGGCGTGAATCATTACTATCCCGAAGTGATTCGTCCCGCGTTGCAGATTTTAGAGGTGCAAAAGGACAAAAAATTCATCGCTGGATTGTACGCCATGGTTTTCAAAAAAGAGACCATCTTTTTTGCTGATACAACAGTCAACATTGAATCGACACCGGAAATTCTGGCCAATACAGCCATCATGGTCGCAGATAAGGTTAAAAAGACCTTTGATATTGAACCGAGAATTGCCATGTTAAGTTTTAGCAACTTTGGCAGTGTGCGTCATCCACTGGCGGAAAAAGTGGCCAAAGCAACACAAATGGTTAAAGAATTGCGCCCGGATTTGATTGTTGATGGTGAAATGCAGGTCGATTTGGCTTTTGATACCGAATTAAGAGAACGTGATTACAGCTTCTCAGAGCTGAAGGGTAGGGCAAATGTTCTGGTCTTTCCTTCGCTGGAAGCCGGAAATATTGGCTACAAACTAATGGCACGTCTTGGTGGCGCAGAAGCCATTGGGCCAATTTTAGTGGGCCTTGAAAAATCGGTGCACGTGTTGCAACGGCACTGCGATGTGGATACCATTGTCCGCATGTGCGCAATTGCTGCATTAGACGCTTAAGCTTATTTTAAAAATCCCCGAATATAGATTCGGGGATTTTTTTTCTAAAAAATAATCCGCCCAACAAGGAGGGCTAATTATGGATCAAAAGATTTTAACCGTCATTGAAAAAAGCCTTGCAGAAATTAAAAGCGCAAAAAATTGTGAACGTATTTTGCATGATTTACTGGGAGAATTGGTCAAGTTACTTGATTTGAATGTAGCGGCCATTATTGAATTGAATCCGGACACTGAACTGCTGGAAATCCGTAATTTTCATAATTTATCATGGAATTTTTGCAAAAACTACCGCCGACCCATTGATTCTCAAATATTACGCGAATTAATCTGGAAAAATCAGGATATCAATATTCCGGAAAAAAAACACGCGCAGAAGGTTGTGGATCATCTGCACATGCAGCACGATTTTGTCGCTGCATTCGTGACCAGCTTAAATGCCTATCAGCAACCGCTTGGCTTTTTGTACGTGGACTCTTTGACTTTGAATTTTTTTACCCAGGAACGGCAACAAATCGTTAGAATTTTTGCCAGTTTAATCTCCATGGTTCTTCATCTGGAAAGACTCACCCAAAGATTGCGGCAATTAGACCGCATTGATGAGGAATCCGGTGCATTACGTTTTGAATACTATTTACCTTTCTTAAAGGAGAATTTTCATCGCAGTACCCGGATGAACGAACCCTATTCTTTACTTTTAATCGATCTGGAAAAATTTGGCAACATTATCACGCAATACGGGGTAGAAGTGGCCAGGCAATTGTTAAAGGAACTGGTCAGTAAAATTAAAACACAACTCAGAAAATATGATGAGATTTGTCGTTTTGGAGCGGATGAGTTTTGTATCAGCCTACCGGCCACCAACAGCACCAATGCCCTCGAAGTTGCTAAAAAGATTGATGCTATTTTAAAACAATCAGAATTTACAGACAAAAAATTAAAGATCTTCGTTTTTATTGGAATTGCCTCATTCCCTGAACATGCCAATTCTTTAAACGGATTACTGGTGGCGGTAAAAAATGCCTTGATGAACGCTAAACGCATATCCGAAACCCAAAAAATTGCAACGACTACAACCAAATTTGACTAAGTGAAAGGACTCGCCATGTTGAAAAGCTTTAAACAGATGTTATCACATGTTTCTAAGATGGAAAGACGAAAAATAGCTGTTGCCATGGCTCAGGATTCGGAAGTGTTGCTGGCCTTGAACGCTGCTTATTCTGCAGGATTGGGTGATGCCATTTTGGTGGGCGATCGTGCAGAAATTGTGCAAAGGGCGGAGGAAGAAAATATTAACATTAAAAATTTTGAGGTTGTCGATGTAAAAGAAGAAAAAAAATGTGTTCGTGAAGCTATCGAACTGGTTAGATCAGGTGAAGCTCAGGTTATCATGAAGGGGCTTTGTAGTACTGCCAATTTTTTAAAAGGCATTTTAAATAAAGAATATGGATTACGTGCTGCCGAAGTGCTTTCGCACCTGGCCATTTTCGAAAGCCCCAATTACCCGAAATTATTGTTCATGTCCGATGCTGCCATGAATATTGCGCCGGACTTAAAAACAAAAATCGCCATTACCAATAATGCCATTAAAGCGGCTCATGCCCTGGGTTACAAAAAACCGAAGGTGGCTATACTTTCTGCTGTCGAAAAGGTTAATGCCGAAAACATGCCTTCCTCAGCGGAGGCCGCCATAATGGCCAAAATGGCGGAAAGAGGACAATTGGCCGATGCCATAGTCGATGGACCTCTGGCTCTGGATAATGCGCTCTCACCCAAAGCAAACCAGGTCAAAGGTTTACATTCGGCGGTTGGAGGCAAGGCAGATATTTGCATTGTACCCAATATTGAAGCTGGGAATATCTTTTACAAATTGATGACTATTTTGGGCAATGCTCTGGTTGCCGGTATCATTTTAGGAGCGGCCGTTCCGGTGGTGCTTACCTCACGGGCTGATTCTGAAAATGCTAAATTTTTGTCCATTGCTACGGCTCTGGCAGTCAGTTAATCTGGGAGAAACAAAAATGACAAATGAAAAACAACCTTTGATTTTAGCCATTAATCCCGGTTCTACCAGCACCAAAATTTCACTCTATCAGGGGGAAAAGGAAATTTTTACCGAGAATATTGCTCACAAAATTGAAGAATTAGCGCGTTTTAACCGGGCCTCCGATCAGGATTTGTACCGCATGGAATTAATTATCCGCTTTTTGAGAGAACAAAAAGTTAATTTGAATGAAATCGCGGCAGTTGTCGGGCGTGGAGGATTGGTACGGCCCATCGAAGGTGGTACGTATATTGTCACAGAACAGATGGTAGCTGATTTGAAAAAAGGCATTATGGGAGATCATCCATCCAACTGTGGTGGATTGATTGCTTATGCCATCAGTAAAGCCCTCGGGTGTCAGGCCTTCATAGTAGACCCGGTGGTGGTCGATGAATTGGATGATCTGGCACGCATCTCCGGCATGCCCCTAATCCCACGTAAAAGTATTTTTCATGCATTGAATCAAAAAGCGGTAGCCCGGGAAACGGCCAAACAATTAGGAAAAAAATATCAGGATTGCAACATTATCGTAGCCCATATGGGAGGCGGTGTTACGGTTGGGGCGCACCGTAAAGGGAGAGTGATTGATGTAAACAATGGACTGGATGGTGATGGCCCCTTCAGCCCGGAACGCAGTGGAGGAGTACCGGTTGGAGATTTGGTTAAAGTCGCTTTTTCCGGCACTTACACGTATCAGGATATGAAAAAACTGATCAAGGGGCATGGTGGAATGGTGGCTTATCTGGGTACGCATGATTTACGTGTTGTGGAGGATCGAATAGAAAAGGGCGACAACGAAGCCAAACTGATTTTTGAAGCCATGGCTTATCAAATTGCCAAAGAAATTGGCGCGCTGGCGACCGTGCTGTTTGGTGAAGTGGATGCCATCGCCTTAACCGGAGGGGTGGCTAAAAGTAAACGCTTTGTGGATTTGATTAAGAAACGTGTTTCGTTTATTGCACCTGTTTTTGTGTTCCCGGGTGAAGAAGAAATGAGAGCCCTGGCACTGGGTGCGCTACGCGTCCTGAGAAAAGAAGAAGAAGCTAAAATCTATTAAAATACCGGAGCCAAATTTATTACTTAGGAATTGGATGTCCCTTTAGTAAAAAATTTACATCAAACCAATTTAATTAAATTTTATTTGAGGTGCTTTAGATGAATCATCTATTATTTGTACTTGGTGGTGGACTATTGGGCTTTTTGATAGGTAAGTACATGTCCCGGTTTGGTTTCGGCTGTCCTCTCATTTGTGACCCAAGAATTAGTACTATCTATTTTGCATTTATTGGATTATTTCTGAGTTTTAATTAATATAGGAAAGGAAAACAATGGCTAAGCATGTTAAAGGTAAAGTTGTTCATATTAAAGGAGTGACCTTTAATGGAATTACGGACTCCAATCATTGGGTACCAATGGATGGTCCGGCAAAATTTGGTGGGGAAGATGGTGCTATTCGTCCCAAGGAACTCTTATTACTATCTTTGGCCGGCTGTACAGGTAGCGATGTAGCTTCAATTTTGACGAAAATGCGCCAAAATTTTCATCGCTTCGAAGTACATGTTGATGCAGAAATGGCGGATGAACATCCAAAAGTTTACACGAAAATCCATATTACCTACAAAATTTGGGGTGATGTGGAAGAACAAAACCTGGTAAAGGCCATCAATTTGTCTCAGGATATTTACTGTGCTGTCTCGGCTATGCTTCGTAAAGCAATCGAAATCACCCATTCCTATCAAATCAATCCTGAAGAATAAAAATTAAAAGCAAATGGTTTTGACCATTTGCTTTTTTTTATTTAAAATAATTTTAATCCTGCCGATGGTAAAATGAGATGTAGATCAAAAACATTGGGTGAAAGTTTAATGGACAGGAAAGTAATTGATTGGGAAACAGCTATCGACCGCCTTGGCGGCGATAAAGAATTTTTAATCGAATTGCTGCATGAATTGGTGGGACAAATTGAACAGGCTCTGCCTGATTTACAAAAGGCCATTGAACAACAAGATTACTCTGAGGTGCGGTCGATTGCTCATGGTTTGAAGGGAGCGGCCGCAAATCTTGGCGCTGACCAAATTTCGGCCAACTTTTACGAACTTGAAATGATGGGCAAACAGGAAAACCTGACCGGAGCGCTTGAAAAACTTAATGAAGTTTTTAGCCTGAATGAGGATCTGAAGGAAGAACTCTCCAAATAAAGTGCGCCGTTTCTGATTAAAAGATACAGATATACTCTTTATGAGTAAAAGGTACTGTTTGATATTCCAGCTCAATGACCAGTCATCGAACAATTAGCACGTTTTCTCCTTTGAAAACCCCAGGGTTAACCACAACCACCTGCCAAACATAATTTCTGAAATATGAAAAATTTTTCATAATCTTGCATCCAAAAATTGCTTTCCTTATAATTTTTAATAATCTCCTGGGGGAAGGAGTTGTAATGTTTAATTTTCCATCATTTTTTCATACGACCAACCTTTTTTTTGACATTCACCATACAATATGTTTAATAACCTTAAATTTAAGGGGGGCATATGTCAAAGATACCAAGCTTCAGGGAACATCTGGAACAAACCAGAGGGTTAAGCCGCAGGGATTTTCTGCGCTTCTGTAGTTATGCAGCGGCACTTATAGGCCTTGATGCGGCTGGCATACCCAAGGTAGTCCATGCTTTCGAAAAAAATCCAAGACCTCCGGTAATCTGGCTTCATTTCCAGGAATGTACCTGTTGTAGTGAATCCTTTATTAGATCTTCTCATCCCCTGGTTGGTGATCTGATTCTGGACCAAATATCTCTGGATTACACCGAGACCCTACAGGCTGCCGCTGGAGAAGGGGCCGAAAAATCTTTGCACGACACCATGAAGAATTTTCACGGCAAGTACTTTTTGTTGGTTGAAGGTTCCGTGCCGACCAAAGACGATGGCGTGTATTGTATGATTGCAGGACGGACAGCTGAAGATATTCTAAAAGAAGCTGCTGAAGGTGCAGCCGCTGTCATTGCCTGGGGCAGTTGTGCTTCTAATGGTTGTATCCAGAGCGCCAATCCAAATCCTACCAGCGCAACACCGATTGACAAACTGATAGATAAGCCCGTCATCAAAGTGCCGGGCTGTCCACCCATTGCTGATGTGATGACGGCAATTGTAACCCATATTCTTGTTTTTGGTTCTATTCCCGAGTTGGATGGGCA
Source organism: uncultured Caldithrix sp. (assembly GCA_964398005.1). Classification (GTDB taxonomy): domain Bacteria; phylum Calditrichota; class Calditrichia; order Calditrichales; family Calditrichaceae; genus Caldithrix. The sequence continues at coordinate 7,516 of CAYNLJ010000010.1, forward strand.
GGGCCGTCCAAAAGAATTTTATTCCCGTCGGGTTCATGATACGTGTTATCGAAGACCTTATTATGATGCCGGTTTATTTGTTGAACGTTGGGATGATGAAAAGGCCAAAAAAGGTTACTGTCTCTATAAAATGGGTTGCAGGGGACCGGTTACTTACAACGCCTGTGCCGTTACTAAATGGAATGAAGGAACCAGCTATCCGATACAATCTGGTCATGGTTGTATTGGTTGTAGTGAAAATAATTTTTGGGATAATGGCCCATTTTACAGACATCTTGCTTCTTTCCCCGGCTTTGGAATTGAAACCACGGCCGACACAATTGGTACGGTTGTTGGAGCAGCCTCGCTGGTGGGAATCGCCGCTCATGCCATAACGACCAATATCCGCAAACGTAAACTCATTAAAGAGCATGTGGAAGAATCGGTAAATACTGAAAAAAATAAGGGGGAGGGGGATAAATCATGACACGCATTGTAGTAGATCCCATCACCAGAATTGAAGGCCATTTACGCATTGAAGCGGTTGTGGAAAATGGCGTTATTAAAGATGCTTTTAGTTCCGGCACCATGGTGCGGGGATTTGAAATTATTTTGAAGGGAAGAGACCCCAGAGACGCCTGGGCCTTTACAGAACGAGCCTGCGGTGTTTGTACCACCGTTCATGCGTTGGCCAGTGTGCGCACCGTTGAAGATGCACTCAAGATAAGGGTCCCGAAGAATGCAGAATTGATTCGAAATTTGATGTTTTGTGCACAACTTGTTCAGGACCATGTAATTCATTTCTACCATTTACATGCCCTGGATTGGGTTGATGTGGTCAGTGCCTTAAAGGCCGACCCACAGGAAACTTCGCAAATAGCTAAAAGTATTTCCGACTGGCCCAGAAGTTCGCCAAAATATTTCAAAGAGGTGCAGAACAAATTAAAAGCCTTTGTAGAAAGCGGGCAATTAGGTATTTTTGCCAATGGATATTGGGGACATCCGGCCTACAAATTACCACCTGCTGTTAATTTACTGGCCGTAACGCATTATCTTGAGATGTTGGAGTGGCAGAAAGAACTGGTGAAAATTCATACGATTTTCGGCGGTAAAAATCCTCACCCCAATTATCTGGTGGGCGGTGTGCCGTGCTCCATTAATTTAAATGAGGTCAATGCTATTAATACGGAACGTCTGAATCATGTTGGCAAGTTGATTGATGATGCTATTGAGATTGTGGAAAAGGTTTATTTACCGGATCTGTTGGCTGTTGCCGGTTTTTACAAAGAGTGGGCCAAGTATGGTGGCGGACTTAAAAATTATCTGGCCTACGGTGATCTTCCGGTTACCAGCTATTGGGATCCCAACTCTTTTAAATTCCCAAGAGGCGTGGTGCTAGACAGAAATCTGAACGAAGTACACCCGGTCGATGGTCGTAATAAAGAGGAGATCAAAGAATTTGTCAAACATTCCTGGTACAAGTATTCCGTTGGTGATGACACCGGGCTTCATCCATGGGAAGGCGAGACTGAATTAAATTTTACAGGACCCAAGCCACCGTTCAAAGAACTGAATGTTGAAGGAAAATACTCATGGCTTAAAACCCCTCGCTGGAATGGGAAGCCAATGGAGGTTGGACCGCTGGCCCGCATGATAGTTGCCTATGCCAGTGGACATACAGAAGTCAAGGAACTTGTGAATGCAACCCTTAAAAAATTAAATGTACCGCCTACTGTGCTTTTTTCAACTTTAGGACGTACCGCTGCGCGTGGTCTGGAAACGAAACTGGTTGTTCACTGGATGAAAGAGTTTTATCAGGCTTTACTGACTAACATTAAAAACGGAGATACCAAAACGTTTAATGATGAAAAATGGAATCCGGACACCTGGCCTGAAGAAGCATCGGGAGTTGGCATGACGGAAGCCCCCAGAGGTGCTTTAGCCCACTGGATTCGCATTAAAGACAAGAAAATTGATAATTACCAGTTAGTGGTACCCAGTACCTGGAACGCCTCACCGAGAGATCCCAAAAATCAACGTTCGGCTTATGAGGAATCTCTAATTGGAACACCGGTCAAAGACCCAAAACAACCAGTGGAAATTTTAAGGACGATACATTCTTTCGATCCCTGTATTGCCTGTGCGGTACATCTTTATGATCCCGAAGGAAAACACATCCAACGCATCCATGTGATGTGAAGGGAGGGATCATGCAAGCAGTAAAGAAAAACGTCTATCGCAGGGTTTACGTTTGGGAGTTTCCCGTACGTCTTTACCATTGGGTAAATGCCCTTTGCATTGTTCTTCTGGCAGGTACAGGTTATCTCATTGGTAAGCCCATTGCCATTGAGTACAGTAATGAAGCCTATCAACAGTTCTGGTTTGGTACGATTCGTTTTTTGCACTTTGTTGCCGCTTTTGTTTTTTTCTTTAACTTTCTGGTTCGGATTTACTGGGGATTTGTCGGCAACCAATTTGCGGACTGGAGGAATTTTATTCCCATTACAAAAAGACAATGGCAGGAAATCTGGGAGGTTTTAAAAGTAGATATCCTTCAAAGAGATGTAACGGAACATATCAGCATCGGACACAATGCACTGGCCGGTTTTATCTACTTTATGTCCTTCCTGGTTTTTCTGTTCCAGGCTTTTACGGGATTTGCGCTATATTCCAGCATGAGTTCTTCCTTTTTGCCCCAGTTATTCAGTTGGATTGTTCCTTTAATGGGAGGTGATTTTGCTGTCCGGCAATGGCATCACCTGTTCATGTGGTTTTTTATTATTTTTGCCATGATTCATGTCTATCTGGTTTTTTATCACGATTATGTTGAAGGACGCGGCACGACTTCTTCTATGGTTGGAGGCTGGAAATTTGAAAAAGACGAAGACATCTGAAATCCTGATATTGGGTATTGGCAATGTTTTGATGGGCGATGAAGGGGTTGGCTCCTTTGTCGCCCAATTTTTAAAAAAACAGAAATTGCCAGCGCAGGTAAAAGTAATTGATGGTGGAACCGGAGGCTTTCACCTGCTCGAAGAATTTCAGAATGCGAAACATGTGATTATTGTGGATGCCACAATCAATGGCGCTCCGGCTGGCAGTTGGAAGAGATTAACCCCAAAATTTTCTTCTGATTATCCTCCAACTTTAACTGCACATGATATTGGATTAAAAGATATGCTTGATGCTGCTCAGCTTTTAGGCAAAATGCCTGAAGTCATTCTTTATGCCGTTTCAATATCCCAACTGAATGCCGTCAAATTTGGCCTAAGTCAGGAAATAGAGAACATTATTCCTGCATTGACAGAAGAAATACTGCTGGAAGTGCAAAAGTTGCTACCAGAAAATTGATCATATTTGTAGGTTAGGACAAACCATTTTAGCCAAATGGGCAGCTTAGGCTATTCATATACCAAAACAGTTCCATGTAGAGTTCCCTGGCTTGCATCCTACTTGATTCAAGCTTAATTTAATTCATGCGCATTTGGATTTTATCAGATATACATGTTGATTTTATCGAAAATCGGCAGAGGTTAAGCCAGCTTTCAGATATTGATTACAAGGATGATCTTCTGATTCTTGCCGGGGATGTTACGCATAATTTAAAACTTTTCAAGAACACACTTCTTACTTTGCGTAATAAATTTAAAATGTTGTTTTTTGTCCCCGGTAACCATGATTTATGGCTACGTGATGATCTGTTTACCGACTCTCTGGAAAAATTTCATCATATATTGGAATTTTGTAAGGCGAGCGACATTAAAACAAACCCAGAATTGATTTCCAATGGCTCAGCAAGGATTCTGATTGTGCCCATTTTTTCATGGTACCATTTACCCCATCAAACGGGATCGCTTTACATGACCAAACCCGGAGAAGGAGCGTTTGGGGAAATGTGGAATGATTCTTATCTTGTAAAATGGCCCTCCGAAGATTTTAAACCGGTCGAGTACTTTATGCAAATAAATAAGAATCAGTTGCAGCTTAAGTCAGCTGATACAGTAATTACATTTTCACATTTTTTACCCCGGCAGGAAGCCATGTTTTCTGAAAACCGCCAATTGGATAAAGAACGCATGAAAAAATTCGATCGTAATCCTAAATTTAATTTTAGCATGGTAGCCGGTTCAACCTTGATTGAAAAACAACTCCGTTTGTTGGGGTCTAAAATCCATATTTACGGACACCAACATATTAATCGGGACCGTTTTATTGATGGCGTAAGGTATGTCTCCCACTGTCTGGGCTATCCGGTAGAACAGCGGTTAGGGATGGTACAGGGCTATGAACAAGGATTAAAACAAATCTGGCCGTAAACAGGGATGAAATGAAGTCCATCCGAATTTTATTTCTTTCTGATACGCATCTGGGAATTGACTGGCCACGAAAACCCCGGGTTAAACGCCCAAGACGTGGCGATGATTTTTGGAAAAACTACCTTTTAGCACTGCAACCTGCCTTTAATGATGAAGTAGATCTTGTTGTGCATGGTGGCGATTTGCTGTATCGAAGCAAGGTGCCGGACTGGTTGATTAACAAAGCATTTTCCCCATTAATTGAAATAGCGGAGAAGGCTGTGCCGGTTTATGTCGTCCCGGGTAATCATGAGCGTTCCCATTTTAAAAGGGGCCTTTTTGAATGGCATCCCAATTTGTACATATTTGATCGTCCCAGAAATTTCCTCTTCCGAAAAAATGGTTTGGAAGTGCAACTGGCGGGTTTCCCTTTTGTCAGGGGGGATATTAGAATTCGCTTCCCGGAAATTTTAACTGCTACAAACTGGAAACAATGTAAACCGGATTTTCGAATTCTATGCCTTCACCATCCCTTTGATGGTGGAGAAGTTGGCATACAAAACTTTAGATTCTGGAACCGACCAGACACGATCCGCTTAACCGACCTCCCTGATGAATTTGATATTGTGTTGGCCGGGCATCTGCACCGGGCACAAATTCTCAAAACACCCAATCAGATACCGGTGGTTTTTAATGGCTCCACTGAACGTACTTCTTTTGTGGAACGCCTGGAAAAGAAAGGCTATCATCTCATCACTTTAAAGGCCAATGGATCATTAAAAATAGATTTTCATGAACTGCCATCCAGACCCATGTTTCTATTTAGGATAGAAAAAAATCAAGATTTAAAAAGGTTAATCTCAATATTGAGATCATTACCGGAACAGGCTTACGTAAAAGTGATTGTGGAAGATGAGGAACTGGGACTGACTACCCCATGGTTGCGGGACCAATTGCCAGAAAGCATGATCATTGAGTTACGGAAGGTCGAGTGATATAGCAGAACACCGATGAGGTTACCTGGTTTTTGAATACTGATTTTCCTTTTTAGAAAGATTTGTAGCTTATTACCAAAAAGTAAGCAATCCTGAAAATTTTAAAATTAAGAATCTATCACTTTTGCCCCAATAAATCCATTGTTTTACTGCAAATGTACAACTTTTATAACTTTAGTCGTAAATCCTTCAAATCGAAGGTAGTACACGCCGCTTGGCAGGTTATGGGCATCAAAGTAAATAAAATGACTGCCATTTTGCTGAAGTTCATTCAATAATGTTTTTATTTTTCTTCCACGAATATCAAAGACCTCAATCTTTACAGTTTCACTTACCGGTAAAAAATATTCCAGCTTTGTTTTTGTTTTAAAAGGATTGGGAAAAGCAGGACGAAATTGCTCAGCCAGTTTTTGTATTTCCCAGCTATATTCAGGTCCGAAATTGATTGAGTCTAATTGAAAGATTTTACACCAGATGTCAAAGCCGGTATTGCCATGCGCATTACTGGCGTAGGTTAAATAAAGTTTGTTATTCATTATCTGGGCATCAAATGAGTAAGCAGGCAGGTCTGAAAATTTACTGATTATGATTTCCGGTAATTGATGCAGGAAGTCAAAACTATAGGTATCATTATTATCATTAATAAACAAAGAGTAAAGTTTTTGTTCAGACCTTGCGAGGGCCAATAATTTTCGATTGGACATTTTAATCAATTCTGTTTTCCTTTCAGAATCGTAAATATAATAGTTTAGTTTTATGTCTTTTTCTAAAGTGAATTTTTCCGAAGAATTGAAGTTGTAAAATCTTTTAATAGTATAGTTATGAAAGTAATTGTTGAAAAAAAATCCAAATTCTTGCAAGCTGCTCATTTTAATGTTAATCTCCGGATACCAATCTGAAGGATCATTATGAACAATAAAAATGGGGCAGAGTGGTTCGCCGCTTTTATCAAATAACTGAGCATAAAGTGCTCCATGAGGCTTTTTTATCCAGGAAATCAGGACATTAAAATCCTGGTCTGCCGTTATAGCCATGGCTTTAACAGGAAAAATTTCTTCTTCAAGCTTTAATGGAAAACCAACAACCTGAGTAGAAAGATTATTTTGAATGAACATCTGTTCCAAAGAGGTTACCTGATTATTTTTAATGGTTTCAATGGTCAATAAAAAATAGAAACCTGTTCCGGAAAACAGTTGTAATCTGAGCTCTGAAGAGTAGAAAAGTTCAGACAATACTAATTTTGTCGGGTTCAGGGTACCATCCTTATTAATTTTTCTAATAATAACCTTTAAAGAGTTATGCCCGGTGGAGGCTGCATAGGCAACTGCGAAATTGCCATCAGAGAGAGAACATAACGCTATGTCATTGAAATGATAGGCCACCTCTTCCTCATTCAATTGAATGTTTGGGCCAATGGGGTTACCTGTACTATCAATGAGTTGAACATACAAATCTTTTTGCCCGTTGCGCGTATCAAGCCAGGCGATTAGTGCTTGATTTTCATTATTTATCGCAATTTTGGGCGCCCATTGATTTCCATGGGAAGTATCATCACTCACCGTAACCGGATTGCTCATTTCAGAAAAATCTTTTGAAATGAATTGCAAAAGAACATTGGAATCACGGTGATCATATTGATCATAAGTAAAATACCATTTATTTTGAACAAGATTTGTGATGGAACTTGTATTGGCATTAAGAAGATCACCTTGTTGATTATGTAATGTTATCGGTTCATTTAAAAATCGTCCTGTCGTTCCATCAATACCAACAAAAGAAGGGGAACTGTAACCTTTCGTTAGTACCAGTGCAAAAGTACGCCTACAATCAGATGCGCTGAATGGGTAGTAGGAAGAATTAAATTGGGGGAATGAATCACTAATGGTAATAGCCGATGTTGTGAATCCGGAATCTCTTTTAAATATTCTGAAGGCGGGTTGTCTCCAGGCGATTAAAAAGGTCCCATTATTAAGAGCACTTACGCATGGCCAGGAATAATCAGCACTCGCTTGTTCCGTTACTTTAATATCAGAACCGGCTTTTTGCCCGTCGGGATTAATGATTTGCAAGAAAACATATTTTTCATTTTGTATAACACCAGTCCAGGTTACGCCAAAATACCCCGCGGAATCACACGCTACAAAATTGCTAAATCCCAACCAGCCATAATTATCAGCATCATTTACTCTAAGGCTGTGTAATTGAACCCCATCTTTTGAAAACAGGTAAGCGTAAATACCCTTATCCTGAACAATACTCTGTTGATCAAAGACAATTAAAAAATTTCCGGAATTAGCCATTGCAACTTTAGGGGGATTTACAGCATAGGTGTGTGAATCACGAAGGGTAATTTGTTTTTTAATTTTTTGTCCATAGATATTAAACACTTGGCCCACAATTTGATCATTGTCCTGAGTCCAGCAGGCGATAAAATTACCTGTTTTACTGGCTGCAATTGACGGCTCACAATTCCATTTGCCCAGCGTCTCGCTTAAACGAATGTTTGACCCTACCGGATTACCCTGGGGATCAAAAACCTGGGCATAGATATAGTTGTTTACATTGCGCTCATCAATCCATACAACAGCCACATATCCGCTGCTATCAACGGCAATATCCGGCCGCCATTGTCCCAATCCATATTTACCTGTAAATGAATTAACTATAAATGGCCCTTTGAAAAGTTTTATTTTTGATTGATACAGGTTTAAATAGATTTGATCAAGCTGTGACCAGCCTTGTGATGGAATCAAAAAGATTGCAAATATGATCAAAATTTTGATCTGGAATTTCATTGCATCTACCTCGTTAGTTCTCAAAATCATTAATATAGTGAAAAAGTATGAGTTGCTGTTTAATTAATATTCTCATTGATCACAAATACATTGTTGCAGTAAGATTTAGATTAAAAATAAAAGTTAAAACCAATGCCCGCGCTTGTTTCAAATTCCGTCCAACGGACTTTGTTCTTGTAAGATGTTCTGGTTAGAGTCCAATTGTTTTCCTTAATAATTTTAAAAGTTCCTCTGTGGTTTACAAATTGCCACCGAATAAAAGCCTTTAATGATAATGAATTGTTAAAGAAATATTCAGCACCGCCTCCCAATGCGAATTGCCAGGAAGAGTTAATTTCTCTTTCAAATTCCTTTAAATTATTTTTCTCTTTGATATCATCATCTTCGTAATTAAAATTCAACGAGCTCAGAGGTTTGTTAGGATGGGCAAATGAGCGTCCAATTTCTAAAAAAAGAAATGGTGAAGTTTGTTTAACCTGCGGTATCTTGAAATAATACATCAGCCCGAGCTGAATCAAAAATTTTCGTGTATCATAAATACGTTCATAAAAATCATTGGTAATTGTTTTTATTGAATCCGTAGATCCGATTCTTTTTTCTTCCGTTTCAACATAATTTATGTTATGTTTTTCCCGATTTCCGTTGTAAGATAAAGACAGAAGGATAGCTAATTTTGGGGAAATATTAAATTGCCCTGAAGCCTGTAATTCCGAATGTGATTTTTGGTCTACTTCCCATTCCAGGGAATTGTCATCATAATTCCTTAATGGATCAATCTGAACTAAATAAGTCGTGCCGGAATAATAAGGGACAAATGCAATCCCAAAAGCAAAACGATGAAATTTAAGTGGCAAAGACTGGTTGGATGAAACATGTACCGTGTCATCCTGCCTTGCAGGAGAACCTTGTATTAAAACAGGAATGGTCATTAATAGGACGATGAATAAAGTTCTGCGTGCCATTGTTTTCTCCTTTCGACAATCTATTTTTAACAAAATGGTCTGGTCGAAAGCGAAGGATCCAAAAACGCTCTAAAATAATCATATAAATTCTGTATTGCAAGGTAAAAATTGATTCCTGAAAAGTCATTGTAAACAGTTGGAGGGAATAATAAAAATACTTGATGGAGATTACTTAATAAAAAAACCGGAGCAAAGCTCCGGTTTTTTTGAAATTTACAACATGAAAAGCATTTCCGAATATTTTGGTAAGGGCCATAACTCATCAGGTAACAGAGTTTCCAGTTTATCGGCCGGTTCCCGTACTTTTTCGATTTGATCTACCACATGATCGGCAAAAAAGCGGGCTTGTTTCTCTATGTTATCTATGTTTAGACCTTCATTAACAAGCTCTTTCAGTTTCTCGCAGGCTGAATGCAGTTCTGAAATCGTGGCATTAACTTCTGACATGTTTTGGATCAGTGGTTCCAAATTTAAGCCATTGCTAACGCTGGCCACTGCATGAGCTTCCTTGATGGATGAAGCCAGTTGAGTTTGATAGGTGATTGCAGCCGGAAACACCTTGGTTCGAATAAGATCGCACAATGTGTCTGCTTCAATATCCAGAGTTTTTACATATTGTTCAAGCTTAATATGGTAACGTGCTTCCAGTTCTTCACGGGTAAATACTTTTTGTCGTTCCAGCATTGAAACATTTTTGGGATCAATAAAAGCAGCCAGGGCATATCCGGTTCTGCGAATGTTTGGTAAACCGCGTTTTTCCGCTTCCTTTTCCCATTCTTTACTGTAGTTGTTACCTTCAAAGCGAATCCTCTCGGTTTCAATGATGTATTTGCGTAAAACCGAAAGAACCGCTGCTTTGAATTCCGTTCCCTTTTCTAATTCTTTTTGAATATCGTTTACTATAATATCTATGGAATCGGCAACGGCGGCACTCAAAAAAGTGTTGGCCATGGAGATAGAGGCAGACGAACCAACGGCACGAAACTCAAATTTATTGCCGGTAAAAGCGAATGGTGAAGTACGGTTGCGATCGGTATTGTCACGTAAAATAGAAGGTAATTGACTTATTCCTAAATCAATAATGAATTCTTCGGTACGTTTAATTTCTTTACCGGCTTTAATATCTTCCAAAATTTCAGTTAAGCGTTGTCCAAGAAAGACGGACATGATGGCCGGAGGTGCTTCATTGGCCCCCAGACGGTGATCGTTACCAGCCGAGGCGATGGCTGCCCGAAGCAGATCGCCATAATCATTAACTGCTTTCAAAACAGAAACAAGAAAAACTAAAAATTGCAGATTTTCTTCCGGAGTTTTGCCCGGATCCAGCAGATTGTGACCTTCTGAATCGGACAAAGACCAATTGTTGTGTTTACCACTGCCATTGACCCCTTTAAACGGTTTCTCATGTAACAATAAAGCCAGTCCATGTCGCTCTGCTGTGCGTTTTAAAACTTCCATAATGAGCTGATTACGATCCGCTCCAACGTTGAGTTCGGCAAAAATGGGGGCAATTTCAAACTGATGTGGCGCTACTTCATTGTGTCTGGTTTTTGCTGGTACTCCCAGGCGGTACAATTCATTCTCCGCATCCTGCATAAAAGCCAGTACCCTTTCCTTGATGGCACCAAAATAGTGATCTTCCATCTGCTGACCCTTTGGAGGTTCAGCACCTAAAAGGGTGCGTCCGCAAATCTGTAGATCAGAACGCAGATTATAGTATCGCTTGTCAATTAAAAAGTACTCCTGCTCAGTACCAACTGTGGGTACAACCCGAATAGCGGTTTTATTCCCAAATAATTTTAACAGGGCCAGACCCGAACGATTAATGGCATTCATCGATCGAAGCAGTGGTGTCTTTTTGTCTAATGCTTCTCCGGTGTAACTGATAAAGACAGACGGAATACATAAGATACCTCCTCCATTCGGTCCTTCGATAATAAAGGCCGGGCT
>CAYNLJ010000011.1:0-17815 GCA_964398005.1 uncultured Caldithrix sp.
ACACGTTTCTGTGCTACCTTTATTCTTCTTCGCCTTCTTTAGCTTCTTTTCCTTTGGCCAGCACTTCCGGTTCAGCTGCTTCCTCTTCCTCTTCAGCAGACACTTCTTCAACTTCAGCAGCACGCGGAGCTTCCACACGGCAAATCACATCTTCAGGATCACCCAAAACATCGTATTTGTCATTGGCCAGATCTTTAAGACGAATGGCATCACCAATTTTCAATTCATCCACATTAATAACAATTTCATCAGGAATATTTTCGGGCAGAACTTCAATGTCCAGCGAACGTTTAATTTCATCAAAAATTCCACCGTCACGCACACCCTCTGGTTTGCCTTCAAAACGAATGGGAACTTCCATCTGGATTTTATCATGTCCCTGAATGCCCAGAAAGTCAACATGCAATATTTTACTGGTTACCGGATGATACTGTACCTCACGCACAATTGCACGATGCGGTTTACCGTCGATTTCCAAATTAATGACGGAATGATGACCGCGTAAACCGACCACTAAATCATGTTCATCAATAACCACATGTACCGGTGCTTTATCTTCACCATATAATATGGCAGGAATTTTCCCCTGGCGGCGATATTTACGAGCAGCTGATTTCCCGGTATCTTCACGTTTTTCAGCACTCAATTTCAATGCTGTCATGAATTTTCTCTCCTTACTTCTCTAAAAATTTTATGAGAAATTCTTTTTTTACTATGATAAAAAAAAGCAAGCCGCAGCTTGCAAATTTATTGCTGGGGTGGGAGGATTCGAACCCCCGCATGGCGGGACCAAAACCCGCTGCCTTACCGCTTGGCTACACCCCAATAAAAATTGCAGACACCAAATTTAATATTTTATTACACCTTAGTCAAGTCGCTGTTCTATTTTAGAAAAAATTTTTTTCTCTTTTTATTCCCATCACATTAACTACCACAACTCTAGATTTATTCCTAAATCTAATTTCTTTAATTTTCTTTTTGAACAAGAACGATGTAAAATGCATCAGAAGTGAAGGAGAAAAGGCGTGCACTCGTTCCACTCCTGGTTTGAAATCTTTTCATATTCAAAACGCAAATGTAAAGTTTGCTACATGTCGTTTGCATTTTGGTGTTAATATTAAGTGTAGTTTACCACCTAAAATGATGAATCCCAACCATCATGTAAGTTTCTTTTCGAAAGAATTAAAGCTCATTTTAACTTTGCTTTAAAAAAAAATTATTACTAACTTTCTTTTCCCTTGTTGGCAATAAACAATAAGAAATGGAGTCATGAAAAAGTTTCTTGTTCTTACATGCGCAACTTTAATCACCACGCTTTGGGGTCAATCCCTACACAAACCAACCATTGACGATAACTCCAAGTACACCACCGCCGGAAATATCGGCTTAACCGTTTCCAATTACGGAACCATTGGTGACGGATTCATCAAACAGGTACCGGTCGATCAGCCTTCCTGTGAATATCCGAAAGGTTCCGGCGTTGAACACTTGTTTGGCGGAGGATTGTGGGTTGGCGCTCAAACACCTTCCGGTATTAAAGTAACCACCGGTGCTTTCAACTCGGCGCGTTTTCAGGCCGGTGGATCTACCAATTTTGAATTTACCAACACAGCCGATCCACTGGATGTTGTCCGCGAACGATCTTCCTTGTTGGACAATCAATTTTACTCTCCGGAAGCCATCAGTCACCAGGATTTTGTAGCCGATTTTACCGACACCAACACCTACGTGCCCGGCACTACCAATCAAATTTACGGGCACAATCCCTTAGGCATTGCCGTGCACATGGAAACCTATGCCTGGAACTACCCTTTTGCAGACGATTTTGTGATTTTAAACTACACCATCACCAATGTCTGGCAGGACACTTTAAAAGATGTGTACGTAGGTCTGTGGGCAGATCTGGTGGTACGTAATGTAAATATTACACCACCGCGCATTGGTTCTCCTTTTTATCAGCACGCTGGTGTAGGTTACAAAGACAATGATCAAATGAAAATGGTTTATTGTTACGATTACGACGGGGATCCGGGGTACACCGACAGCTATGTAGCTATAACCTTTTTGGGGGCCGATCCTCAACCCGGAGATCAAAAATATCGCGGACGCGTGACCCACAACTGGTGGCTTTATTCCGGCGGTATTGAAGAATACGAACAGCCGCCGCGGGAAGAAGCCTTGCGTTATGAACGCATGAAAACTTCCTTCCCTGATGACATTTACTGGAAAAACTTGTACCAACGACCTGGCAACTGGATGAGTTTAATCTCCACCGGGCCTTTTGAACGGCTTGATCCGGGACAATCCATTAATGTAGTGTTTGCCATTGTTTGTGCCAAAAAGGCCGGCTTTAATCCGGCAACGGTTGATGACGATGAGGCCAAAGCCAACCTTTACGAAAATATTGCCTGGGCACAAAAAGCTTACTATGGCGAAGACGCCAACCGTAACGGACAACTGGATTTTGTTGACACCGATTCCACCGAAGATGTAAATCACAATGGCCAGTTAGATCGTTACATTTTGCCAACACCACCTTCCCCACCCGTCGTAAAAATCATTCCCGGTAATGGTAAAGTAACCATTCTGTGGGATAAAACCGCAGAAAACTCGATTGATCTGATCTCTAAAAAACGGGATTTTGAAGGTTACCGCATTTACCGTTCATTTTTAAATGACGATCGTTCCTCACAGGGCATTTTTAACAGCATGCAGCTCATCAGAGAATTCGATGTTAAAGACGGCCTGTTTTACGATACCGGTTTTGATGAAATTCTACTTGACACTCCTAAAATCGACACCTATACCGATCCGGTAAGCAAGGAGACGAAGGAAACCGAGTTCTGGTACCAGATTGAAATCGATGGTTTGCACAATGGCTGGCAGTACGCATTTTCGGTCACCGCCTTTGACAGCGGTGATGCTTCAATCTCACTGCCCAGTCTGGAAAGCAGCCGTTTGCAAAATGTGGTTGTGGTCACCCCGGGCACTCCGGCACAAACCAAAGAAGAGACACTTGAAATCGGCGTTTATCCCAATCCCTATCGGGTGAATGCCCTTTGGGATGGTACCCAGGAACGGCAACGAAAAATTTATTTTTACAATTTGCCGGCTCATTGCGAGGTGCGCATTTACACGCTGGCCGGCGACCTGGTAGGCAGTTTTCGACACGATGCCCAAACCTATCATGGCCAGGATGCGCAATGGTACGAACGATTTGGCAATTTTGGTTCGAACATTCAAACCGTTTTCCCCGGCGGAGAGCACGCCTGGGATCTGGTTACGGAAGCTGATCAGGCGCTGGCCACCGGCCTCTACCTGTTCTCGGTAAAAGACCTGGACAACGGTAAAGTTTACACTGGTAAATTTGTTATCATTAAATAAGGTCATGTTTAATTTTAAGGAGGTTTTCTTATGAGACATCGCTACTTTACCATCTTATTAACCGTATTGCTGTCTGTACTGGCTTTTAATGTCTTCGGACAAACGGCCAGTTTTGACACCGTTTCCGTGTACGACATTCAATACGTGCCCGATCCGGCTACCAATGAGCAATCGCCTTTATTTGGCGACACTGTTGTGGTAAAGGCCATGGTCATGCACTACCCGCGTGAATTATATGTGGGCGCTCGCTGGGCCTGCTACGTAATTGACCCCGATAGTTTCCCAAAACCGTGGAGCGGATTTTTTGTAATTCAGCACGACACCACTGAAGTCAACACCCTGTTTGGTTTTGTTGAACCGGGCATGATCTGTTATTTTACCGGTGTGGTAGATGAGTACAACGGTCTGACTCAGTTGGCCCTGCTGACCAATCCGGTGGTACCCGTTGAAATTTTATCAACCGATAACCCGCTCCCCGACCCGCTTCAACTGACAACGGCCGATTTATCGACCAATGCGGTTGCCGAGCAATGGGAATCGATGTGGGTTACTCTGCAGAATGTTTCAATTGTCAATAACAATTTGAGTTCCAACACCGCCTCCATTACAGATGCAACTGGTGGCCTCACCTACCTGGATGACTATTTCTGGTGGTTCCGCAGCCGCTTTAATGACAATGTTTACCAGTGGCCGCCCACCGGCACTCAACTCAATGTAAAAGGTTTTGTTCGTCATATTAATGTGGATCAATACAGTGTGAACCCAAGAACAGATGCCGATCTGGAAACGCTCTCCAATCCACCGGTGATTGATGAAGTTGTGCGCGATCCCGGTATCCCAACACCTCAGTCTGATGTTACTGTAACGGCTCACATAACCGACAACACGACGGTAGCTCAGGCAAAACTTTTTTACAGTGTAGATTGGCAACCTTTTGTCGAACTGGCAATGACCAACGCCGAACCTGATTATTTTGAAGCCGATATCCCGGCTCAGGCGGAAGGCAGCTACGTTCGTTATTACATCTATGCCGTGGATGATGTAGGCGATTTCACAACCGCTCCTGGCGATACTTCATATGAAATTTATTCCTATGTTGTACGCAGCGGAAATCTGGACATTAAAGATGTGCAGTACACCTGGGGTTACCCAAATGATGCTTCGCCCTATGTTGGCTACGACGTAACCCTGAGAGGTATTGTTGTATCTGACACTTCCCATTTCCCTGGCTTTTTTGTCATTCAACAAAAAGAAGAACCATGGTATGGTATTCAGGTGCGGGATACTTATCACACAAATTATCAGATCGGCGATGAAGTTGAGGTAACCGGAACGATTGAAGAACGATTTGGTGTAACCCGCATCGTGGTTAACGACAGCGCCACCGGACTAAAGATTCTTAGTTCCGGGAATACTGTTACCCCAATGGATGTGCAAACCGGCCAAATTACAACCGGTGGTCCGGATGCCGAGGCCTATGAATCCTGCCTGGTACGGGTATCCAACCTCACTGTAACCAATCCATTTCCGGATGCTCCGAGTAATTTTGGTGAATTTTCTGTTGATGATGGCAGCGGTGAGTTACGGGTAGATGACCTGGCCTACGATTTTGCCGGGAATCAGGATTCTTCCTTCGCCCTTGACGACCATATTGATGAAATTATTGCCGTCCATTATTACAGTTTTGGAAACTACAAACTCATACCACGCAGCAAAGATGACATCCATGGTCACAGCACAGACATTGAAAAAGCACCGGTGGTTTCGGATTTTCAGTTGAAACAGAACTACCCGAACCCCTTTAACCCGACAACCACCATTGAATTTTACCTGGCCAAACAGGGACATTACCGCCTGGATGTTTATGATGTGCTGGGCAGAAAAGTACGTTCACTGGTTAATGGTCTGCAGCCGGCCGGAGCACAGCGCATTACCTGGGATGGAAAAGATGACGCCGGCAAAATGGTCAGCGCTGGCATCTACTTTTACACCCTAAAGGGTGAAAACGTTAAACAAACCAGAAAGATGTTGTTGATTAAGTAATCGGCTTTAACCTTAGTTCCGGCCCGGAGACTATTTTCCGGCGCCGGAACTTTTATTCTGAAATTTGAAAAAGTAACTTAATTCAAAATTGGGATAATCTGTAGATTGCATGGTGAATCGGTTCCAATTGACAAAATGGTAGCAAAACTGAATAAAATAAAATTCGTATTAACAATAATGAAGCACAACAATGAACAATTTAAACTCTCTTTTTAAACTAAGTATTGCCCTTTTGACCATCCTGTGGCTTTTTTCCTGT
Source organism: uncultured Caldithrix sp. (assembly GCA_964398005.1). GTDB lineage: Bacteria > Calditrichota > Calditrichia > Calditrichales > Calditrichaceae > Caldithrix. Next base: position 5,687 of record CAYNLJ010000011.1, read on the forward strand.
AAAGAAAAAATTTCAGGAAACCTGCAACCTAATCAGCCACCGGAGACGTTTCTGTTTGTAAAATCGACCGGCAAAGATACGCTTAACCACACGGCCAGTATTCAGAAACTGTACTGGGATGGTCTGGACAAAGACGGTTTTATTACCGGTTTTTATTACACCTGGAAAGCACAACCGGACTCTGCGGATTGGCAATGGACGCAAAAACGTTCCTTAACCTTTCCTTTAAAAATCAGCGGCGCAGAAACCAGCTATGTTTTTCAGGTGCGGGCAGTGGACAACAAAGGCGACTGGGATCCCACACCGGCCAGTCAGCTTTTCCCGATTAAGAACACCGCCCCGACCATTAACTGGCTACCTACCAGCCGCATTCCGGACACGACCTTTACCGTGGCCAGTTTTATCTGGCAGGCCAACGACTTAGACGGCGATTCGACCATTATCTACTTTGAATATGCTCTGGATGACACTTCTCAATGGCGTAGGATTGCCGGTTTCCGACGAAACCTTACCTTAACGGCCGACAGCGGTTTAACTGAAGGCGAACACGTGTTCTTTATTCGGGCCGTGGATGTGGCCAAAAGCTACAGCCCGGTCATCCGAATGCCTCAGCGGGGTAGCTGGTTTGTAAAAGAACCTAAAGGCGAATATTTACTCATCGACGATTTTGCCAATGAAGCTCAATCGCTGTACCCGGATCGCTACTACAAATCCATGTTAAAACAGATCTTACCCGAAGTTGATCCGCAGGCAGGTTTTGATTACTGGAATATTGAAGAACAGTTTCCCGCCTCGCGCTTACAATTTATTGAAACCTTAAAACTGTTTAAACGGGTCATCTGGTATTCCGATTTAATTCAGGAAACCGATGAACACTTCATCACGGCCCAGGTGGCTATTCCGGAATTTTTAAATGCAGGTGGCAAAATCATTTATTCGGTTCAATTCAATACCGGTTTTGGCAGCCTGGGTAATCCGCTGGAATTCACGCCGGTGGATTCTTTGGGCAAAATGTTCAACTTTATTACGGCTAAAAGTCTGTATTATCCCGATTCTGTCGGGCAGCAAAACGTACAAAACCTGTTTGGCGTTGAATTACCGGACCTGAAATTGAGTAAAATTATTGTGGGTCTGATGGGCCTCAAGCCCAAACCAACGGCCATTCCACTTTATCGCTATGATGATCCGAAATCGGCCGATGATCCGATCTTTGTGTTATTGGGCTGGAATGACAACAAGCAAAATCAGGGCCTGGATGCCTATGATTTCATTTTTTCGGCAACACCTTTGCACTACTTACAGGGCAATAATAATCTGAATGATTTTTTTAAGATCGTTTTTAAAGACATTTTTAAACCATGATCAAAACGGGCAAAAGCTTATGAATGGGTTCAGTAAATTTTTTCTTTTTTTGTTAACCATTGGCATCTCACTTTTATGGGCTCAGAATTACGGTTCCATCCGTGGCATCGTTACCGATAAAAAAACGGGCGAACCCCTGGCTGGTGTAAACATTGTAGTAAAGGGAACCTATTACGGCGCTTCGACCGATCTCGAAGGTTTTTACACCATCCCCAAAATTGAACCGGGTGAGTACACCTTGGAAGTATCGTATGTCAGTTACAAGGTAATTCAACAAACCGGGGTTAAAATAAAAGCCGGCCAGACACTTACACTGAATTTTGAGATGGAATCGTCCATTTTAGCTTTAGGCCAGGAAATTACAGTCATCGGTGAAAAGCCATTGATGGACCTGGAACAAACCACCACTGCCCGCACACTGACCGAAGAAGAAATCAAAAATCGTATTGTGGAAAATGTAACGGACCTGGTTAGTCAGCAGGTAGGAGTCACCAAGCAGGACGATGCCATTTACATTCGCGGCAGTCGTTCCTATGAATCGCAATACCTGGTCGAAGGACTTTCCGTGCAGGATCCACTTTCCGGAACGGGTTTTGGTTTACGCCTCAGTTCACATGCCATTCAGGAAATTGAGGTCTTGACCGGTGGGTACAAGGCAGAATACGGGCAGGCGACTTCCGGCGTGATCAGTGTAAAAACCAAATCCGGAAGCGACCATTTAGAAGGTTATTTTTCCTTTAAAACCGACAACCTTTTTGGCCAGTTTCGGAATGAAGATTTCAGTTTTAACACCGATCACTGGGAATTGAGCCTCAGCGGACCAGAACCGGTTAGCAATCTTTTTGAACGCGCCGGTCTCCATTTGCCGGGTAATTTTTACTTCTTCTTTGATTTGCAGGGTAAAGCGTTTGACGATTACACCAGAGCCACGGCCAAACAACTGCATTCTTCCATTGCCCCAACCCTTGGCGGTCTGGTTGACCAAAACTTTTTCTCGCCACGCGAAAACAATCTGTGGAGCGCTTTGCTTAAACTGACCTGGAAGATTAATCCAACACATAAACTGACCTACATGTACAACCGCTCGCTGGTTATTAACCAGAACACACAAACCCTGCAAACCAATTTAAATTATGTGGAACCAAGACCCGGTTTTCCTTACAAATACATGAAGTTACTCGACAACTTCAATACCTTTACCCATGACAATGAACAAATCTCATTGATCTGGAATCACACATTAAACGCCACCACCTTTTACGAAGTTAAATTCAGCCGCTACTTTGCCCAGTTGCGTTCCGAATGGGGAGACGATCTGTGGCGTGGCTATGAGCAACCTTTAGATGTTCCGCGTTTACCGGTTGAATATTACACGCCCTTTGGCGATTCCAGTAAAGTGCGCGTCATTCCCGGCGATGGTTTTTACGATTACGGTAATGCACTCTCCTGGCACGATCACTTTATTTACGCCTACACCTTAAAGGGTGATTTGACCCATCATGCCGGCGATGTGCACACCTTAAAAACCGGTCTGGAGATGTCCTTTAAAGAGATGCAGTTGATCGATATTCAGGAGCCTTTTGCCGGTCCTTACGGTTCAAGCCAGGATTTATTTCACGTTTTTCCCGCAGACGGCGCCTTTTACCTTCAGGACGACATTCGCTTTGGTGGCTTTATTTTGAATGCCGGATTTCGTCTCGATTACTGGGCACCGGGGGCTTTTGCCGATCGGGCTATTGAAGACACCACCAATTTTATCAGCCCTGAACAAAGAGCAAAATACAAAAAGGATTCATTCAATTTTCTGGGTCGGCGCGTTAAGGCACGCCTGATGCCGAGGATCGGTGTTTCTTTCCCTGTAAGTAACAATCAAATGCTTTACTTTAATTACGGCCACTTTTCCAAACGTCCAAGACCGCAGTTCGTTTATTCCGGTCTTTCGGCTGTCAGCGCTCGATCCGCGTACCAGACCTATGGCAATCCGGCCTTAAATCCGGAAACCAGCGTTAAATACGAATTGGGTTTACGCAATCAATTCACGGAAAACGATGTATTGAGCATTTCGGCCTATTACAAGGATATTTTCGATTATGTAAAGACCACGCGTTTCCGTTTGCCGGGCCGCGGCGGACAAACCGCTTACACCTATGTCAATTTGGATTATGCCCGGGCACGCGGCATTGAAGTGGAATACAAAACACGTGTAGGTAAATACCTGTTTGGCAATGTGGCGGCCAGCTACTCTATCACAACCACCAAGTCGTCCAATGCCTCCTCCATTCTGCAGATCGATCGCAGTGCCACTGCTGAAGATGTGCCCATTCGTGAATCCTACGCAGCCTGGGATCGGCCCTGGCAAATTTCCGGCGACATCAGTTTGCGCGTTTCCAAAGACCAAAAACCCGAACTGTTCGGTTTAAAACTTTTCAGCAACTGGAATTTAAGCCTGCACTTTTTTACTCAGGCCGGGCGTCGTTACACCCCAGCCGTGTTTTCCGGCCAGTACCGCACCGATGGACGCCCCATTTACCTTACGCAGTACGATGTAGAAGAAAAAACACGCTACAGTAAAATCGGCAGCAGCTGGAAATGGGTTGATTTAAGCTTTAAAAAGTATTTTGATCTGTGGAATATCCACTACATCTTCTATTTCGAAATCCGTAATCTTTTCAATAATAAAAATGCACAAATCATCAACCCGGTCACCGGAAGGGCTTACGAATACGGCGATCCGGTACCCATCGGCTGGAACGATCCGGTCTACCCGGACCGGCACTGGCCGCACGATCCATATCCTTACGATCCGGCCCGGTACCGGGCGCCCAGACACGTAATGCTCGGAATTTCATTGGAATTTTAATGGAGCAAAAATAGAAATGATCAGGTTAGCGAAGCACAAATTGTATTTTTTAACATTAATTCTTTCAGGCATGTTAAGTTCAACACCGCTTTACGCTCAACTGTTTCCGGACCTGGGCGGGCAACGTCGCGGTACTTCAACGGCTCAGTTCCTGAAAATCGGCCAGGGTTCACGGGCCCTGGGCCTGGGCGAATCCTTTGTGGCTATTGCCAACGACGCCGAAGCGCTGTACTGGAATCCGGCAGGTTTGAATAATTTTGAACAAAATTCGGCAATTTTCTCCCACACCCAATGGCTGGTTGAAGTGCAATTGGAATTTGCCGGATTCATCTACCATTTAAATCCCACCAATGCTTTGGGAGTGGCTGTTACCTATCTGCACACCGATGAGATGAAAGAAACCACCGAATTCCAGCCGCTGGGCACGGGTCGCTATTTCAGCTACAGCGACTTTCTGTTGAGTTTGACCTACGCCCGTCGTATGACCGACAAATTCAGCTTTGGCCTGTCTACCAAATGGATGCAGGAAAATATTGCCGAATTAACCATGCGCTCGTTACTGTTTGATCTGGGCATTTACTACAACACCGGCTGGAAAACCACGCGCTTTGGTGTGGTCATTTCCAATTTTGGCAACGAAATGGCGCCCAGCGGTACTTTGCGTTACCGCGACCTGGAAAACAACGAACTGGAAGTCAATTCATTCCAGTCTTTTCCGCCACCCATTGTTTTCCGCATTGGTCTGGCCGCTGACTTTATTTCTAATAACAAACATCTGCTGACCGGTTCGGTCCAACTTAACCATCCCAATGACAACAAAGAAAACTTAAACTTTGGTCTGGAGTACGGTTGGCAAAAAATGGTTTTTCTGAGGGCCGGCTTAAAAACCGCACAGGTGGAAGAAGACCTCTCCTTTGGGCTGGGCCTGCAACACTCCTTTGCCGGATTCACCTTTAAACTGGATTATGCCTACACCAATTTTGGCCGTCTGGGTTATGTAAACCGTTTTACAGCAAAAATTGAATTTTGAGGTGTGTACCGATGATAAAACAAAGTAAGCTGTTTTTAGTAGTTTTAATATCTTTCGCTCTATTTCAATGCAAGCACGAAACGCTCTCTTTGCCCAACATTCCGCCTGATGAACCTAAAATTGTAGGCGATGAGTACATTCAGCTCAACACTAAATTCGACAAAGAGAATGGATATAATTTTAATGCGCCGGGCGACATTTACCTTGGTGCGGACAACTTTCTGTACCTGGCCGATACCGGCAACGATCGCATTGTGATGATGGACTTAGGCGGTGGTATCATGGGTTATTCGCAACCCATCCCTCATCCCGAAGCCATTACACAAAACGATAGTTTGGCTTTGCTAATCGTAAACAAAACCAACCGAATTTACAAAATCGATCTGGTTAAACATCAACACCAGATCGATCAGACACCGGTGGAAGTAGTGTTCGAGATGTCTTCCGAACCCACGCGTCAGTTCACCGGTATTAGCGTACACAATGGCTTTGAATATTATGTCACCGTTGTTGATTCCACCGTTTCGCCCATTTTAAGCCAGATCTACGATTTTTACGGCAACAATGTCTGGAAAGGCCCGCTGCCTTTGTACAGCAATGGTAGTGGTCTGTTTTCGGCTTTAATTCCCACCGGTATTACTTCATTAAGGGAGCAGTACCTGGACATTTCTTCAAGAGAGAACACACTCGGTTTTATTTTCTGCCAGAGTGGTTCCTATCCTCCGGCCAACCTGTTCAACTACTACAAAGTGCAGTACATTACCACTACCCTATTTGAAGGCCAGGAAGTGCTGACACCTAAAACTGATCTTTCCGGCACTCCGGAAGAAAATTACCTGTACTACTTCGACAAATTTTACCTGCCGGAAGATGTGACTCTGGATTACTCCGGCAACATCTTTGTCGTGGATGCCGGCTCGCCTGATGGAGTCCACCTGCCCGGCTTTTACCGCTTTGGCCCAACCGGCCAGCAACAACAGGCGGTAGTGGGCTTTGGCAGCGGCGACTACCAGTTTAAAACACCCAAAGGAATCGCTGTAACACGAAATTCGGACAATCAAACCGTTTACGTTTCGGACACGGGCAACAACCGGATTTTACAATTCAAATTGTCCAGAGATTTGTAATTAAAACCTGATTAAATCATAGGCTTAAAAAATTAAGAGTTCAAAGTTTAAGTGTACAAGATTTGGCCTATCATATCTGTGTTATCTTTCCTGCCCTATATGTAGTAAATACTTTTTAAAGCTTATTTCTGCGTTTGCCGGTAGAAATTACTTTGATGGACTTCGATACAAAATTACTAAATCAGGAGATTAAGAATTAAAATAAAAAAGTCCCATTCTGTTTTTTTAGACAAAATGGGACTTTTCTTCTAAGTTCATTATTTGTCAGGCTTTGCTTTGTTTTTTCGTCGGACTTGAAGATACCTTTTCATGCGCTATTCCATCATCGCCGATGTGTTCCACTTCACTATCGGCAACCAGATACTCAAACTGCTTACGGAAATCGTCCAGTCCCACTCCCGCCGTTGCCGCATATTTGGCCAGTTCATGTGGATCATCAAAGTCCTCGGCTTTCAGGCGAATCATGTAACGATAGGCAACATGGTAATACTCCGACTTAATATCTACCATGCGGATTTTCATGCGCTTTGTTTTGGGGTCGATCTTCTCTTTTAGCATCATGGGCACAAAGCGGCCATCCTGAATAGAGATCAATGCACCGGAACCGCCATCAAACAGAAATTTAGCAGCCATAAAGCCTAAGTCTCTGCAATACTCCATATCAAAAGGAATGGGATCTGCACAGCGCAATTCATAGCCGATATTTTTAGCCACAATGGTTGTTTTAATACCAAATTCAGCCAGACGATCCTGCACTCTGCGTTTTAAGATTTCCCCGAAACTGATTTCAGCCAGACGAATATTGTCATGAGCGTCTTTTTCTACATTCATCAACAATTCGAAATCATTGGGATCAAGTTTCTCCAGCAGACCTTCAGCCAAAATGGCCACACCATCCTGGCGGCCATAGCTTAAGCGTTTGATTATCGCGCCAACCAAAATATCAACAATTCGTTTTAGTTTAATTTTTTGATTACCAAACTCTTCTGGTATCAATGTTAGCGTGGCACCACAGGCTTTGCCAATTCCCAGCGCCAGGTGTCCCGCTTTACGACCCATAGTCACCACAAAGTACCAGCGTGAGGTGGTTTTGGCATCGGTCATAATGTTTTTTACAATCTCCACTCCTAAATGCCGCGCCGTTTGAAAACCAAAGGTGCTGATGGTACCAGGCAAATCCAGGTCATTATCAATCGTTTTGGGCACATGTGCCACCCGCACTCTGCCATTGGCTACCTGTTCAACTCTAAATGCTGAATAGGCGGTATCGTCACCACCAATCGTAATCAATTTATCTACATTCAAACGTAACAATGAAGAAACTGTGTTTTCCAAAAATTTTTTATCTTTAGTGGGGTTATCACGGGAAATTCCAATATGTGAACCGCCTCGGAAATGTATTCGGCTGACCGATTCAATCGTTAAAGGGATAACATGAGAGATATCCCCTCGCATAATCCATTTAAAACCATCCTGAATACCTATAACCTCAGAACCGGATAGAATTGCACGAATCGTAGCTGCTCCAATAACACTATTAATACCGGGGGCCGGGCCGCCACCCACTAAAATCGCTGTTCGTTTTGGAAATAAAGACATGGTAAACTCCGTTCCCTTAATTCGACTTTTGCTTTCAACGCATTTAAATTTAAAATCTTCTATTTTTTCACAAATTTAATTTAAAATTCTAAACCTGAATTCGCAAATTATTAAACAATATTTCCGTCTGTTTTTTCCAGGATAATTCCTTTCAGTAAATTTTAATGCAATTACAAAAGTGATTTTAAACAAATTTTTTTCCGGATATCCATTTAGTTTTAATCATCTAATATTTAACTCCGATAATGATTAATGGGTTGATATAGTATGCTTATTTTCCTTTTTCAGTACTGGTGCAAAATTTTTTTACTTGATGCCCGTAGAAACAGACTTTTTAGATCATTACCCAAATTTGGAATTAAAATTGTGGATTAATATTGAAATTTTGTAAATTAACCGTACCTGCTTACTAAAATTTAAGGAAGAAGTGGAGAGAAATCGGTTATGCGAATCCAATCTCTGCAAATTTCAGGATTCAAAGGATTTGAGCAGAATACCACTATCAATTTTTTTGATGAACATCAGAACATTGTATTTGAGTCCGGTGTAGCTAATACCCAGTTTTTCATTCAAGCCATTCTGGGCATTATTTTTGGTTTAACCGCAGAGGAGAAGTTAGCCCTTCGTGGCGATCCTAAGCTTAATCAAACTTTCACCGGCCTGGTTTCCCTGGTTCTTGATCAGAAAGTTTTGTTAATCGAACGAGACTTTGAAACCGATGTAATTGCCTGCTTGTTAACCGATCCTCAATCCAGTCGCCCCATATTTCAGGGAAAAGATATTGTCGACAATGGATTTTCCAGGCCCTATCTTGACATGTTGCGTTCTATTTTTCCCATTGTTGACAAATCCATTTATTTAGAAGTGCTCAATGATGAGATCAGTGAAGGAAAATCGCTAAGAGAATTGTTATCTTCTTTATATTTGCTTTTTTCTCCCAGCTTTAAATTAAATAAAACCCGATCATTATTAAATCAGGTAGAAGCTGTTGCCAATGAAATTTTACCTGGTAAATTTGATACCAATGACGTTCATCAGTTGGTGCGCTTTAAGGAATTTCTGATCACTTTGCAAAAGGTTTCTCTCTTACGCAGCGAATTGATTGAAGACCTGAATAAACTCAATCAATTAATCCAAAAAATTCGCCAGAAACATTTACACAAAGACGAAGTGCACAAACAACTGGAGGCAGAATACCAGGCCATTAAAGATCAAAATCCGATTCTGTTAAGAGCCGAAGTATTACTGTGGAAAAGTCTGGAACAATTAAAAAAACAAAATGAAAACGAACTGAAGGAAACCCAAAACAAACTGGAAGAGATCGAACAGACCTTAAAAATTGACCTTGCTGAATATGAGCAATTACCACCTCAAGCCGAGAATGATATCAGAACGTACCACGAAAATTTTGAAAAAATTTCAAAACTGAGAAGACGCATTGAATTGCTTGGACGTCAAATTCAACTGGAAGAAGTAAAATTCAAAACATGGAAACATGTCAAATACTTCTTTGTAGGAGTTATTACCCCGTTAGCCTTTATTTTATCTTATATTGCTTTTAATTCCTGGCTGTTAATTATTCCTGAGGCCTTTTTCTTTTCCTTAATCTTTCTTTTCCTTTTCGGTCACTATCACTCCAAACTTGGAGATAAGCTTTTAAACTTGCAGGAAGACAGGGACATTTTAGTAAAAAAATTAAATGATTTAAAAAATGAGCAAAAACAGCTGCAGAAAAAATGGTCATTCTTAAAAGATGATAAGCATTTCCAGTTGCACAAGGACAGATTGTTCAGATACAAAGAATTAAAAGGCATATATCGAAGATTAAAACAAAAAGAAGAACAGTTAAAAGAAAATCTTTCACAACCCTCATTCAGAGACCAATTAAAGAACTTCAGACAAAAATATCAACGGCTGGTTGATATTCATCGTCCCGATCTTGAAGCCTTTCTGGACCGCTTTGTAAAAATGAAAAACGAACTCAACTCCATCGAAATGAAAATTCCTGAGCCACCGGTTGTTCAGGAATTACAAAAAATTTCAAATGAGTACCGGTCAGCTATTCATAAACTAAAAGAAGCAAACGATGCCATCTCTGACAGACTGAATCTGCATCAATACAATATGCCTGTTGATCAGATTTTAGATGCCATTGACCGAAGGATTAAAAACATCGAACTTAAATCAGGAATTCCATTTGAATATTAATCAATATTAATTTAACTTGCCATTTAATAAATTTAAACTTTTCATCTTAATTTAAAAGGATTTTGAATGAATGAACTGATCCAGGCTGCCGAAACAGCCCTGAAAACCTGCCTTGGACTAAGTCCTGAAGAAAAATTATTAATAGTTTGTGATACTAATAAAGAGAAAATTGGTAAAGCTTTTTTTGAAGCCGGTCTGGCCATTTCGGATAAAACCCTGCTGGTACAAATCCCGGTCGCTGATGTAAATGGACAGGAACCCCCTAAAGAGGTTGCGGACCTGATGCGGGTTCATAATGTAGTGGTTTGTCCTACCTATCGTTCCTTAACCCACACCGATGCCAGACGAAATGCCTGTAAAGCAGGCGCCAGGGTGGCAACCATGCCAAATATCAGTGAAGACACCATGATTCGCACCCTAAAAGCCGATTACCAGCAAATTGCCAAACGGACGACGCGCCTGGCTGCTTTGTTGGATGAAGCAAAAATGGTACATTTAACCTCACCCCTGGGCACTGATTTGCACATGCCCATTGAGGGAATTAAAGCCATTGCTTCCACCGGTCTGCTTTTGCAAAAGGGTCAGGGGGGCAATTTACCCAGCGGCGAAGCCTTTTTAATGCCGGAAGAGGGTCAAAGTGAGGGTGTTTTGGTAGTGGATGCTTCTGTGGCCGGCATTGGTACTTTACACCAGCCCATTAAAATTACCATCAAAAATGGTTTTGCCGTAAAGATGGAAGGTGGAAAAGAAGCCGACCAGTTGTTCGCCATGCTCAGCCGCTTTGGCAAGGACGGCATGAACGTGGCCGAATTTGGCATTGGTACTAATCACGCGGCCCAAATTATTGGTAATATTTTAGAAGATGAAAAGGTTTTGGGAACCGCACACGTCGCCTTTGGCAACAACATCAGCATGGGCGGTACATTTGCTGTTGGCATCCACATCGACGGTGTACTGACCAGACCCTCCATTTACCTTGACGATCACCCGCTGATGTTAGAAGGCAAACTGGTGATTGACATCGATTAATTGGTTGTAGATTTCTGAATCAAACCAATGCATCAGACAATCTTTTTCTTTGCCATTGCTGTTGTTTTTGTTGCCTTTTTTGTAAAGGGATTTACGGGTTTTGGTCCTGCGCTCATTTTGATTCCCATTCTTTCCAACTTTTTTCCTGCTCGTCAGGTTATTTACCTGTCCACATTGTTGGATCTATTTGCCGGTTTTTACCTGTTAATAACCGTTCGCCGTTTAATTAACTGGCAACTCGTAATACCGGTTTTGTTGCTCTTTTTTCCTGGTGCCTATCTGGGAGCCCGACTGTTAAGTTCCATGGAGTCCTCTCTACTCAAACAACTTTTGGGAGCGGCTATGCTCTTTTTCATCGGCATCATCTGGTTTAATACCCTTCCTCAAACAAATCAAATTAAGATCAAAATCAGGCAAAAATGGACATTGATTATTTCCTTCTTGGCAGGCATTGGGGGTGGCTTATTTGGTATCAGCGGACCTCTACTGGTCATTTATTTTAAGCTGGCCTATCGAAAAGAAATTTTCAGAGCCCAATTAATTGCCATTTTCGCCTTCGGTGCTGTCTGGCGACTTTTTTTGTACCATTCTCTGGGAAGTCGTTTAGGGTTTACGCTTTGGCAATTTTTAATTTTTTTAGTCATCATGCTGACCGCGATTGTCCTGGGCAGCGCCCTTCATTTACATGTCAATCAAAAAAAGTTTGATCGTTTGGTAGCTCTTATTCTGTTCATTCCAAGCTTTTCTCTTTTGTTTTCCTGATTTGCTTTTAATTTAATTCATTTGTAAAATTTCTTTACAAAATTTGGGGTTATTCAGGCTTTTAATGGCGCTATGGGGGAAGACATTCGAAGAAGTCTGAGGAGAATTCTTTTTTTAATAAAATCCCCAAAGTGGGCTTTTTACATCAACAG
>CAYNLJ010000012.1:0-17556 GCA_964398005.1 uncultured Caldithrix sp.
GGTTGAATGCGCCAAATGCCACAAAAATCCCGCCAACTGGCGAATTGCCCGCTATCAGCAATGTATTGATTGTCATGAAAATTACCACTTTGGACAGTTTAAAAATTCTCAAAAGGCTAGGAAGTGCGAAACATGCCATACGGTCGAGGGCTTTTCACCAGCAAAATTTACCATGGAAGACCATGAAAAGACAGACTATCCATTAAAAGGCGCTCATAAGGCAGTACCCTGTATTTTGTGTCATAAAAAGGTGAAAAGAAAAAATAATTCCTTTACTCAGCAATTTAAATTTAGTTCGACCCGTTGCGCTGCCTGTCATAAAGACCCACATGGCGGTCAGGTGGATCGTTACAAAAAAATGAAATCTCAACAAAAAAAGATGGATGGTTGTGAGCATTGTCATAGTGTAGAAGGTTGGAATTTGATTACCTTTGCCCATTCGCTCACCAAATTTAATCTGGAAGGGCGACATCAAGAGGTTGCGTGCCAGGCGTGCCATAAGCCAGATAAGCGAACGGTAGTCCGATTCAGCGGTATTGCACAGCAGTGCGAAAATTGCCATGAGGACAAACATCATGGGCAGTTTAAGGCTGACAATGGACAAACCGATTGCAATCGTTGCCATTCGCCTTCTGGCTGGAAAGCAGAAAAGTTCAACCACGACAGGGATGCCCGGTTTAAATTAACCGGTGCCCATCAAAAGGTGGCCTGCAAAAGCTGCCATCCTGTTGAAGGGCAGGGCAAACAAAAGTTTGTCCGTTACAAACCATTGGCTTTTTCCTGTCAGGCGTGTCATGGTAACAAGTTCAAGCAACCCGGGGAACAATGATGTCGTTTCTGTTAATTTTCATCCTTTCGGTTTCTGTTTCTTATGCTCAGCCGCAGCCTGGCTTTGTCCATGGTCCAAATTTTAAATTGGAATGCAATTTATGCCATGGGACAGATTCCTGGAAGGTAAATCCGCAAACAGTCATTTTTGATCATAATTCTACAGGATTTAGTCTTTTAGGGGCCCACAGGCAGGTTGATTGCCAGGCCTGCCATAAGTCGCTTGTCTTCGCCCAAATTGGTCACAACTGCATCGACTGTCATCGGGACATCCATGAAGGCCAGTTGGGAATTGAGTGTGAGAAATGCCATAGTCCAAAAACCTGGGAAAACCGGTTTGAAGTTTTTGAACAGCACCAAAACACACGTTTCCCTCTTTTAGGTGTACATGCGGTTCTGGATTGTCAGACCTGCCATCAGCAGGCCAATAAACTCGATTTCAAGATGAAAGGCGTAGAGTGCAAAGATTGCCATTTGGCCGGTTTCATGAAAACGTTAAGTCCTTCTCACCAAAAAGCAGGCTTTAACCTCAATTGCGAGAACTGTCACCTGGTAAATGCGACTTCCTGGAAACAGGCTACTTATGAACATACGCCAAACTTTCCGTTAACGGGAGCGCATCGGCAAATTGAGTGTGTGGATTGCCACAGCGATCGCTTTCAGGGTCTGGCCGTAGAATGCTATTCCTGTCATCAGGCTCAGTACGAATCCACTGCCAAACCGGATCATCAGGTGTTCGGTTTCCCAACCAATTGCCAGGAATGCCACTCGACCGATAACTGGATTCGCAGCCAGTTTGACCATTTGTCAGCCAGTGGCTTTGCGCTGGAAGGCGTTCATGGACAACCCGACCGTGTGCAATGCGTGGATTGTCATGTCAATAATCAGATCAATGGCCTGCCGCGCGATTGTTTTGGTTGTCATCAAAAAGATTTTAATGGCGTGAAAGACCCGAATCACGTGGCCGGAAATTTTCCCCACGACTGTTTAACCTGCCACAATCAGCAGGCATGGTCTCCGGCGGATTTTAATCATGACCGAACCAACTTCCCGTTAACCGGTGCTCATCAGCAGGTTGCCTGTGAACAGTGCCATACCAACTCGCAATACACGGGAATACCGACCGATTGCTATTCCTGCCATCAGGCAGATTTTGAATCGACAACCGATCCGAACCATCAGCAGAGTAATTTCAGCCATGATTGCACGACTTGTCATTCAACCAATGCCTGGAAGCCGGCGACGTTTGACCATGCCCAGACCAATTTTCCTTTAACAGGCGCCCATCAGAACGTGCAATGCAATGATTGTCACACAAATGGACAGTACACCGGCACACCGACCGATTGCTACTCCTGTCATCAGAAAGATTTTGACTCGACAACCGATCCGAACCATAGACAAAGTAATTTCAGCCATGACTGCACTACCTGCCATTCTACCAGTGCATGGAAACCGGCGACCTTCGATCATTCAAAAACTCAGTTTCCACTGACTGGCGCCCATAGAAATGTGCAGTGTATTGATTGTCATTCCAATGGTTACGCCAATACGCCGATGACCTGTATTTCCTGTCATCAACAGGATTACGATAATACCACCGATCCCAATCATAAATCTGCAAACTTTCCCAATACCTGTGAAGACTGTCATTCAACCAGTGCCTGGAAGCCGGCCAACTGGGATCACGACAATCAATATTTCCCCATTTATTCCGGCAAACATCGAGGGGAATGGAAAGTCTGTGCGGATTGCCATGTTAATAGCGCCGATTATTCTCAGTTTGAGTGTATTAATTGTCATGAACACAACAGAACCAAGATGGATGATAAACATCGTGAAGTAACAAATTACGTTTATGACAGTAAAGCGTGTTATGATTGTCATCCTCAGGGCAAAGGAGATGATTGATGCACCAGCGAATCATTTTTGTAATTTTAATGTTTAGTTCCATGGTTTTGGCTCAGGAATCTCCACATAAGCAGGTGACCCATTCCTGCGACGCCTGCCATGTGACGGAAAACTGGCACACGATTCATTTTGACCATGACCAAACGGCTTTTTCTTTAACCGGTGAACACAGGAAGTTAAAATGTACTTCCTGCCATATACTATCCGATTTTAAGCAAGTTCAATCGGCCTGTAACCGCTGCCATACGGATGTGCATAAGGATCGCCTGTACCCGGAATGCGATCGCTGCCATACCACAATTAGCTGGATTGTAATGGATGCCTATCGGGCGCACAGCAGCACTTCATTACAGCTGATCGGCCGGCATGCTGCATTGGATTGCCGGACCTGCCATCGGGGAGAGGTGGAAGGCGAGTGGCGCAGGTTGACTTCCAATTGTTCCGATTGTCATCGAAAAGATTACCTGGCGGCCTCTGATCCGGTTCATGATGATCTGGGATTTGGCCTGGTTTGCGAAGATTGCCATTCACCGATCACCTGGAAACCAGCTTCTTTTGAAAAACATGACAGCCAGTATTTCCCGATTTTTTCAGGTGAACACGCAGGACGCTGGGAAAATTGCACGACTTGCCATTATGTTCAGGGAAATTACGGCGTCTTTTCCTGTTTTGAGAATTGCCATGAACACAGCAAGTCTAAAACAGATTCCAAACACCATGAAGTATCGGCTTATCGCTACGACAGCAATGCCTGTTACGATTGTCATCATAACGGTAAAGGAGGAGATTAAGAATGCCCCGTTCCATTTTGCGATATCTATTGATATTGCTGAGCATTCAATTTGTTTTTGCACAAAAGACGACCTTTAAGATAAAATACATCTCGGCCAGCCATGTCTATTTGCAGGGCGGACAGGCAGACGGTCTGGCTGTTGGTGATGAATTAGTGGTGTTGCGTTCGAATAACACCATTGGACATATTAGAATTGAATTTGTCTCAAAATACTCTGCTTCGGCTGCCATTCTGGATATGAAACAGAAATTTCAGGTGGGTGATCTGGCAAAAGTTGTTAAAAAAGTGAAGTCAGAAGTAGGCAAGAAAGAAGTAAAAAAAGATACGGTTTCCGTTACTCAGGAAGCACCTGTTGAACAAACAAAGCGAAAAGGCACAGTGAATCCTGAACTAAAAACGCGTATTGATGGCTATTTATCTTTGCAATATTACAGTTTCAGGGATCAGGGGCGGCAAAACCTGAATTTTAACCAGCCAACGGCACGCTTTCGCTTCAGGATTCACAATTTATGGAATCGTTCTTATCATCTGGAAATCAGGGCCCGTTCCCGTTACAATCAAAGGCAACGGCGTTTTAGTGACCAGGTCCCGGCCAGTGAGTGGCAAAATCGGCTTTATGAATTGACCTTTTCCTATGACAATCCCAAAGCCTTTTTAAATTACAAATTGGGCCGGATTATTTCCAATGCCTTCAGCGGTGTGGGCTACATTGACGGAGCGCTTTTAAATATTAAACTTATTTCCGGTCTTAGTGCAGGGGCCTTCGCCGGTACACAGCCTGATTGGAAAACTTCAAACTTTCAGACAGAAGTACAGAAATACGGTGGCTTTTTGAATTATCAGAAAGGGGATTTTTCCACACGAAAATTGAATGTAATGCTGGCCGGCGCCGGAGAATACCATGGGACGACGGTCAGTCGGGAGTTTCTCTATTTTCAAACCAGCTATTACCACGGTCGTCGCTGGAGTTTTTACCAGAATCTTGAACTCGATTTAAACCGTAGCTGGCGCAAGGAACGTACCGGGCAAAGTGTAAGCCTGAGTGGGCTGTATTTGAATGCCAGTTACCATATCACTTCAAAAATCAGTACTTCACTGAGCTATGATAATCGCAAGAATTATTACACCTATGAGTTGCGCAGTCTGGCGGACAGTCTGTTTGATGATGCCTTTCGTCATGGATTGCGTCTTAATTTTTACATGAATGCTTTGAAGCACTACCAGATTTCAATGAACTTCGGCATTCGTGAAAAATCCACTGATGCCCGTTATTCCTACACCTATGGCCTTAATGTCAGGCGACGAAACCTTTTCAGCCGCTACAACCATCTCAGTTTTCGGTTTTCAGGATTTGACAATGTTTTTGCCACAGGATTCAATCCCAATTTAACTTTCTCGCGCTATTTTTGGGGAGGTCATTACCTCACGCTGTCGTATGGCGGCTATTATTATCAGATCAAGAACGTGAACAACAATCGTCTGAATCAGTGGCTGCGCTTAACAGGACAGCTGGAATTACCGGCGCGCTTCTATTTAAATTCAACTCTGGAATATGATTGGGGCCATGATTTAAAAGGCCAACGAATTTTAGTTGAACTCGGTTACCGTTTTTAAAAGGGAAAACCAATGGAAAATATGATTATCTGGGCAATTACGGCGTTAATAATTTTAGTTATTTTTGTGCCTTACTTTGTCAAGTTTCGAAGAAAGCTTAATCGGGATAAGGCATTAAAAGAAGAAGCGCAAAAATTAGGTGCCGATCGCCCCATTGCACAATATCCACAGATAGACCAGTTGCAATGCATTGGCTGTGGCGCCTGTGTAGATGCCTGTCCCGAAGGCGGCGTGCTGGGCATTGTGATGGGCAAGGCAACGATTATTAACGGCTTGAAATGCGTGGGACATGCCCGTTGCGCCGAAGCCTGTCCGGTAGGCGCCATTGAAGTTGGCCTGGGAGACATATCGAAGCGCGAAGATATTCCCTTTGTAGATGAAAATCTTCAAAGCAACATTGAGGGAATTTACATTGTTGGTGAATTGGGGGGCCTGGCCTTAATCAAAAACGCCATCGAACAAGGTAGAAAAGCGGCAGAACATTTAAGCCAAAATCTGGAAAAACAGGACAGGGAAGATGTTTTTGATTTACTGATTGTTGGGGCAGGACCGGCCGGACTCTCTGCTGCTTTAACAGCTGTGCAAAAAGGATTAAAATACGTGGTAATCGATCAGCAGGGGGCGGGAGGGACTATCCTGCATTACCCACGTAAAAAACTGGTTTTGACCAGGCCGGTTGAAATTCCACTCTACGGCACATTGCAAAAAAGCGAGTACACCAAAGAAGAATTGTTGGAAATCTGGGAAAAGGTTGAAAAACAATATAACCTCAATGTAAAGGTTGGATTGAAATTAAACCACATCGAAAAAGAAAATGGATATTTTAAAGTAATCACCAATCAGGAGTCATTCTTAGCCAGCAAGGTGATCCTGGCGCTTGGTCGGCGTGGTACTCCCCGCAAATTAAAAGTACCCGGAGAAGAACAGGCAAAAGTGATGTACCGCCTGTTAGATGCAGAATCGTACCAAAATGAACATATTCTGGTAGTCGGTGGTGGAGATAGTGCCGTGGAAGCTGCCATGGGGCTGGCCCGACAGCCGGGAAATAAAGTGACCATTTCCTACAGAAAACACAAATTTTTCAGAATCAAGAAGCGGAATGAAGAACGCGTCATGGACATGATTCAGCAAAATAAAATCAATGTAATTTTTGAATCGCAGGTGCAGGAGATTAAGGAGAAATCGGTTGTTTTAAAGACCAAAGAGGGAATTCAGGAGATCCCCAACGATTACGTCTTTATTTTTGCCGGTGGTGAGCCGCCGTTTGATTTGCTGAAAAAAATCGGTATCGCTTTTGGCGGGCAGCCGGAAGAACAGAGGATGGTCAGTTAATCTTCCTTTCTTTTTTTGAATACCCAAAATTCACTCAGCAGAAAATTGGAAATCATGCCCAGGCCAATGCCGATTAAATTGCTTAAAATGTAGGGCCAGTCCAACAAGCGGGTTAGAGCCAACAAAACGACGTAATTAATCAGGCCACCCAGTGCGGCAGAAGTGTAGTAACGAATCAGTCGGTGAAAATAACTGTAATGTCTTTGATGGCGTTCTTTACCCCAGGTAAACAGATCATTCCAGGTAAAATTGTTGAAAATGGCAATGGCAATGGCCAGTGGAGAAGCTAATTCCAGCGGAATTTTTAACTGACCGTGAAAAAGCCAGAGAAACAGATTGTTGACAATTAATCCGGAAGTGCCGATTAATCCGAATTTAAACATGCGCCCCAGGCGCGCCTTATTGTTTAACAGGTCCATGGTAGTTTCTTGCCTCGTAAATAAAAATGCTGCGCGTATGCCAGCGATTCAAAAACTTGTATTCCAATGTCCGGATTAATTCAACCGAATCGAATACCTTCCGAACATATTTCAAATCATCTTTGTATTCCCGTCGGTCGTCAATAACGTAAAGGGCATTTTTGCCTTTCAGGGAATCAGGTGTGCCCCAGATGTCAAACTGCAGGGCGGGGCGCCCGTAAATGTTTTCGGCATAGGTATCCTGATGATCGGGCAGGTAAAACTTAAGCAGCGATGCGCTTTTGTAACCATTGGAAAAAATAAACACCTTCTTTCGACCACCATTTTGTTGCTGAATCTGGTAAACCTTTTTGGCCGCATCTGACCAACCGCTCCAGGTGTTGCCTTCGCCCAGCGGCATGTTTGGTACCAGTTGAATGGCGTAGGCCAGAATCAATAAAAATAACGAAAAATTTACCCCGATTTTAAACCAGCGCGATTTTTCTCTTTTGTAGAAAAGTAAGCCGGCGGCCAACAGCCAACCCAGGTAGCCCGGCAACAGCCAGTTCATTTTAACCAGCGACTTAAGACTGACGTAAATAAATCCGCCAATAATAAAAAAGCCGGACCAGAACAGTAGATTGAACAGCGATTCTTTAAATCGTAATTTGATTTGCTGCCTTACAAAATAAATGAACAGTCCAAAAACCAACGGTGTTAACAGAAACAACTGACTGAAGAAAAGTTGAAACACATATTTTGTGGTAAAGGGCTTTAGTTTGGCAGCCCGTTGCGAAAACTGAAAGGCAAAGGAGGCCCAGTCATGTTGTGCATTCCACAAAATGACGGGAGAAAACACCAGAACCATCACCAGCAGCATCAGGTAGGGATGGATGGTTAAAAGCCATCTCCGTTGATTTTTGTCAAACAGCAGAAAAGCAAAAATGCCGGGCACCAGGGCAATCATGGTGTACTTGCTGACCAGGCCAAGACCCAGGGCCAGGCCCATGGCGTACCACCAGCGTGCCTGCTGGCTTTCAAAAAGTTTTAACCAGAAATAGATAACCAGCAACCAGAAAAAGAGCAGAGGCGTGTCTGGTACTGTTAAAATCGCATACAGATGGGCAAAGATGGTTAAATTGAAAATAATGATAGTAAACAAAGCCAGCTGGTCTCCCTCATTTGGCGTGAGGTTTTGCAGCCGGGCGATTAAGCGGCTGGATTTTAACAACAGGTAATTGATGCCCAGAAACCAGATGACGGCCATGAACTTGACACCAAAAACGGTGTTGCCAAAGAGCAGTGTCCCCAGGCCGATGGAATAGGCAGCCATCGGCGGATGATCAAAATAGGAAAGCGCCGGATACTGAATGTAGTACCAGTAATAGGCCTCCTGCGGTGTAACGGGAATAAACAGAATGTAGAGCAGGCGGAAGAGTGTAAGCCCGCCAATAATGGCAAGCGCTGTTTTAAGTGTTTTCTTATTTTCGTTTAATTTCAGCATTTACATTTCCTTTTGACGATCAAAAAGCAGTAGTTTACGATTTCAGGAATTTACAGGCAAATATTAATCATTTTGTAAAAGAATTTAAATGATGAATGTCAGGATTTATGGCAATAAGAAGTTGCAATTTTTTTTCTTGAATTAATATCTTTGCCTTTAAAACGAATAAGTAGTATCAGCTTGTTTTTAAAATTTTATGAATGAGTTAAATTCGAAATCATTTTTTTTAACTTTTTGATTTAAATAAAAATTTAAATGTCTCGTTGTTAAAGCCTTTCATGGATTGGACGAAAATCGAATTTAAATATTTGGGGTTAAGGTAAACTTATCCCCGTTTGTAAAAGTAATTAAAATTTTAATAGTTACTAAAAATTCAACAAAAAATAGGAAATTCAAATTCTTGTAGAGTGATTTTTTTGATCTGTTCGAATATGACTTGGATTTAAAAAAAGGATACTTAAAATGCTCATTTCTGTACATCTGCCCAAAACTGCAGGTACCAGCTTTGCAGCCGCCCTGGAAGATCATTTCGGAACAAAGATGTTAAAAGATTACAATGATCTCCCGATTAATACACCACCATTTGAAAGAAATCAAACCGCTCTTAAGGCGGCAATCGAAAATGCGGAAAAAGATTTTTCTGATATCGAATGTATTCATGGCCACTTTCTACCAATAAAATATCTATTACTTGCAACCAAAAAGGATGTCACCTTTATTACCTGGTTGAGGCATCCTGTAGAGAGAGTGTTGTCACATTATTTTTACTGGCAGAGAAATTATAACCCACAGCGAGCTCCTCAGCTCCATAGAAAAGTTATTGAGGAAAATTGGTCATTGGAACGGTTTTGTTTGGGACCAGAGGTGAAAGATTTGTATTCCCAATTTCTGTGGGGCTTTCCCATTGATTATTTTGATTTTATTGGAATCACAGAATATTTTGAAGAAGATTTTAAATATTTCAGCAAAAATTATCTGAATACTGAATTAGAACAAAAGAAATTGAATGTTGGCGATAATAATAAAAATAAAATTGATTTTACTTTGTGGAAGAAAATTGAAGCTCATCATTCGCGAGACATGGAATTGTATCGATGGGCTTTAAAAAAACGTAAGGAAAGATTTAATAAATAAAGTAAGAATATTTTTTTTACTGATGTAAAAATAAATCATAACCCGGACAAATTTAATGGTAAAGCTTGAGGTAAGTAACAACAGACCATTAAACTTTCCAACGGGGCTAAGACTTTACAAGTTCTTCTGATTACGAAAAACAATTAAGAGAAAAAATTAGTGTATTGGAAATAATTGTAGCATTTTAATAAAAATACTACTTTACTTTTTGGCTATGACATTCAATAAATTTTCCTGGTGCTTAAAATTAAAAGTTAG
This sequence comes from uncultured Caldithrix sp., assembly GCA_964398005.1. GTDB lineage: Bacteria > Calditrichota > Calditrichia > Calditrichales > Calditrichaceae > Caldithrix. Next base: position 9,773 of record CAYNLJ010000012.1, read on the forward strand.
AAGTCTATGGTTTAGATTAACTGGCTTGGGCAAACTTTGATGTACTTTATTTTTTGATTCCTGAAAGAAAGGAAACCACATTTGAACGAGCGATTTTTGTACTGGACAGCATTCATCGTTTATTCACTGCTGGTGATTGGCATCGGCTGGTATGTGTGGTTGCGGGATAAGAAAAAAGGCAAGGGATGCGATAACAGCGCTTACTGGGAAGCAAGCCGAAATTTGTCGGGCTGGTCGGTAGGCCTTTCGATTTCAGCCAGCATGATGTCCATCAGCTGGTCGTGCGTTTACGGTGTGCAGTTGTTTTACTGGTACGGACCGGGAGGTGCCTGGCTTTTAATTTTACCGTGGTTGCTGACCATGTTGGGCTTCTTTCTGTTGGCGCCACGTTTTCGCAAATTCAAAGTCTTCTCCCAGCCACAGCTGCTGGAAAAGCGCTTCGGCACCAGAGCGCGGCAACTGTTAGCGCCTGCGCTGATGCTGGTTTTTGTTACCTGGACCGGGGCGGAAATTTATGCCGCCGGATTGATCATCTCTCCCTTTCTGGGCATTTCCCTGCCGGCCACTCTGTTCCTGATTACGCTGGTGGTGGCCATTTACAGTTACAGCGGTGGATTCGAAGCGGTGGTGTCCACCGATAAAATTCAGTTTTTGTTAGTCGCTTTATTCATTTCGGTGATTGCCTATTTGTCCTGGCATGCTTTGCCTGCGGACGCTGCCTTGTCGGCCGTACAACCACCTAAGGCACGCCATCCGAATGTCTGGTTTTCTCCCGGCTGGGCGTTGATCGTGATGACCTTCATGGCTTATTTGCCGGGCTGGATAGTCGAAACAGACGTCTGGATTCGTTTACAGGCAGCCCGCAGTGATGGTCATGCCCGTGGTGGCGTTTTGCTTGCCGGCTTAAATTCCTTTGTGTTTGTGGGCCTGATGCCATTGGTCATCGGCCTTTCAGCGCTGGTCTTGTTTCCGGCACCCGACGGTCAGATCCCAGCTCAGTTGCAGGATGGCGCGTTGATTTTTACTGTTATTATGCAGCAATACGCGCCCTTGTGGTTGAACTTGTTACTCTCCGTGGGTCTGATCGCTGCCGCCATGTCCACCATCGACACTTGTGGCAATGTGGTGGCGCTCTCTTTTTCGCACGATTTAATCGAACCCGGCCCGGGCAAAAAGTGGTCGGTGCAAAAACGCAACCGTCTGGCGCGCTGGTCTTCGGTGGGTGCCATCTTTATCTCTTTTGTTTATGCCCTTTTTACCGAAAGCCTGTGGGACATTTTTTATCTGTCCTCTGGAATTTTAACCACCACCATTTTTATTCCGGTGGTGGCCAGTTTTTCCAGGAAAACCACAACCCGCCAGGTCCACTGGGCTATGACACTGGGCTTTATTGGAACCATTGTCTTTTACCTGCTGGAATCCCGCGGCCTGCTGAACGCTCTGGAACCTTCTGCTGTGGCTGAAACGGGATTGGGCTATATTTTGTGGGGATTTGTGCTTGCGCTTGCAGGTTTTTTTCTTGGGAGATTAAAGACCCCAAAGAAGAAACAAGACTGAATCGAGAGACAAGTTTAAAGAACTGCCTAATCACACGAGCCTGACAAAAATTTGGTGTGTAGTGAGGCTTTTAAGATTTAACAGTGCAAGAGCAAAAGTACACAGTGCTGAGTAAGGCGAAAATCGTGAATTACAGAAATTAAGCACAGACTTTTTACCTGAAGCAGAGGCCAACGCGTTTTTATTTTCTTCTTTATTTGAGCCCGCTAAAGCGTAAAGAGTTGCGGATTAAGCAAAACCAACAGGAATCTTTAGTTTGTAAAGTTACACTTTCGAAGCATTTTTTCGTGATAACCCACTTTTACTTTTTTAGTAAAAATTTTAACGCTTGTTTCATGAGTTCATTTCTTAAATTTTCATTCAAGATTGTTTCCATTGGAAAACCTAAAGTGATTGTGCGGAAAGCACCTTTAAAAGCCACGCCTGCGCTAAAGCCATTCTCCGAATAGCGTAAACAGGTCCGGGCATCTCCCATGGGGTAAATGGCATCGGGTGATTCTACCTGGTAAATCTGCGGATGGTAATTTGTGTTGAATTTAAATTCAGGGAGTTTAAAAAGTGTGTCTCTTAAAGCAGGTTTTACCAGTCCCAACCGGGCAGCATGGTCAACAGCCTTTTCAATGCGCAACCATTTTTTGGCAAACAATACATCCCGTGGATTTTGATGGGAAAGCAAATCGCTACCCGCATAGGCTCCGGAAACCAGCAGACCTTTGCCCTGCACCAGGTAGTTTTGCAAAACTCGTTGCAATTTTACAGGGAAGGCAGCAAAAGTGGAATCATTAAACTGCGGACCAGTGGTGAACGGCCAGGGCGTGTGTTTTTCTTCTCCCAAAATTAAATCTAATACCGGATAGTGGTCTGGATTTATTCGGCCATCCATTAAAGCCTCATCACTGCAGGAGACAAAGCTGAATCCGGCGGCTTTAATTGATTTACCATGTTCATAAACAAAATCGAACGTATTTCCAGGGATAATCTTTGTTTCAAAATCAGCAAAACTGGCTCCAAAACCGGGTGCATCATTTGTTAAAAATCGGCTTTTTAGATTCAAATCGAACTGATACCCCGTAAATCCTATGTCGTACCGATCCGGCACACCGTTATCGAGCCAGCCTAAAAAGCCTCCAATGGAATCGACCTGAAAATAGGATGGCCCGCAAATGCGATCAAAGCCATTGATAATCAGAATCGTTTGGGATGATTTTGGATTTCGGTAAACAGCCAGAATTTCGGAGGGGAAACTCTTACCGCCGGCATTTAAAGCGCACACCTTAAAACTGTAAATTTTGCCGGGTTCTACATTGGAAATGACGACAGAAGTATCCCGCACCAATTTGCCGTTGTCAAATCCACCGCTGTCAATTCGTGTGTAAATTAGATATGCTTCCGGTCGAGCGCTTGGTTCAAGGGGATCGATCTGTGGTTTCCAGCTTAAAACCACTCGATTTAATGAATCAAATTCCGCTTTAAAATGGGTGACCGGCAAAGGCTGAACGACAAAGGGCTGCTGGTAACGTGAATTGATAAATTTTAACATGGCTTTGTAAATCGAACGGCTGACAGCAAAACGAAACCGAGGGTCAAGCGCTAACTGCATATCCCGAAAATTCTGATGAGACAGCAGTTCCAGAAGCGCAGCCGGCATATTGGGCCGGAAACTTTCGCTGTACAGGGCATCCCGTAAGGCTCGCCGCTGCCAGGTTGAATCAAATTGTGCCCTAATGTCATCCACAATCTGGGTTTGTAAAATATCGGCAAAATCGCGGTTAGCTAAGCGCGAAACTCCATCGGGGAAGACTTTTTGCGTATCGGCAGCAAAAATACTGTAAATGGCCAGCGTGCCGATGGTGGTATCGTTATTGGTGATGCCGGCATCGGTATGAAAAGCCAGGGACAAGTCAATGGGGATTTTCAAACCTTCAACCTGGCGATTGCGATTGGGGCCAAACGGTTTGCCGTATAGAAAATTGGCGTATTCCGGTCGACTCATGTAATCATCTTTGTAATCATTACTATCGGCATGCAGGTTGTAAACCAGGCTGTCTGGCATGCCGGCAAACTGCAGATAGTATCTGGCCCCTTCCATAAATCGCGGACGACCACTGGTAGCACCCTCTCTGGCCACAATTCCCTTCCCACCTCCAAAGCGAACTGCGTCGGCGGTGACCCATTTGCCAGACTCCTGACTTTGATTGCTTAATACAACACTACCAGAATCCGGATGTAAGCCCTGCCTGAATTTAAAAGTTCCAAGATAAAGCCATGTGCTGCCGCCGATGGTTTGGTTGACCTTAAATTTGCTTTGTCCCCCGAGATGGTAAACGGTGTAATCCGCATCGGTAACCGCATTGGTGTCCCTGTGATAAGAAATGTAAACAGCGTAGTAGCCGGTTTTAGGAATAACCGGGCTCCAGCGGACCAGAGCAGAAGGCACTGTGTCGCTTAAAACAAAACGGTAAGTCCCCTGTAGAAAAGGATTTTGTCCCGATTGATAAGGCGGGTTACCAATGGCAAATCCCTTTTCTTTACCGGTTTGAAAAAAGTGGAGATTGTCTTTAACATTTTCTGCGTAAAAACGACCGGAAGGTGGTGTAGAATCGTTGTCGACAATCACTTCATTTGACTGAATATCTCGTTCCCGGGGTAAAAAGACATGTGCACCTGCATTTTCTAACATGGGCACCAGGTAAGGAAGAACAAAAGAACTAGGCAAAAGGTCTTCCACGGTTTCAAAAAGACGTGGCCTTTGCCATTCCCAACGTCCCACTTTATTATTAAAATACCAACCGTGACTATTCCACAATACAATATTTCTACCAAATAGCCCATGTGTTATTTGCCAGTCTTCGACCGGTCTTACGACAGGCTTGGTACGAAAATGCTGCTTGGGCATCCTGTTTTTATCCCAGGGCAGTAGCTGTTTCCGGAAAAAGTTTGGTATTAATTCTTCGATCGGAGTTTCCAGGGTAAAGATGGTTACCTTAAATTTTTTAAATTTCCTGCCTAACATTGAATTGATGGTAGTGTAGATCTGGCGCACATTTTTTTCCCGAAAGGGAATGAAGGAAAAGGGTTTGTTCAGATAGATGCGAATCGCTTTAATTCTTTCGTCTACTCGAACGCTGTCGATCCGCGTACCAGGGAAAATTTTTACAGGAATTCCTGTATGGCTGGCATATTGCAGAAATTTTTCGACTTTCTTATGAACTTTGATTTCGTTTTTACTCAGGCCAGTGTAATCATAAACAGGAACCCGCTTTACAAGTTTGGGTTGACAGGAGATAAGAAGGATTATTGAAACAATTGTGAAGATTTTTAATTTCATTTTGTCTCCGGAATAATTTTTTCTTGCAAAAGAAAACAATTTTTTTATATTCCTAAAAAGTCAATTTTGCTGTTTAATCATTTTATTTATCATAATATTTTAAGCGTAGTCTATTGTTTAATCAAATTCAATACAAGTTTTTTATGTAGAAAAAATGAAAGAAAGTTTCTTTCATGTTAGAACTGCCTATTAATTTAGATGAATTAGCCTTCGTATTGCATCGTGGCCCTGAGATGCATGTGGAGTGCTTTCTTGATTGTGAGACGGGAGAGATTATCTACATTCCTACGGATACTTCTGCGCTAAATGCCATGTTTCAGTCAGTTTTTGAACCGGAACGTTTGAATGTGGAAGCTCTGGCCAGGGATATTACGCGTAAAGATACGGCGTTAAAATATATTCCTGATAATTTTTCTCAGGTAGTGTTTGAATTGATGACCGGCTTTATTGAATCTACTTCATTTCCGGATTACCTGCTAAAAAAATTAGAAAAGGCTATTCAGGGTAAGGGAGGCTATACCGAATTCCATGCAATTTTGAAAAGTGCACCTCAATATCTGAAAAAATTTATCAATTTTCGAGATGATTTTTTTGCCTATAAAGCAATTGAATGGTTGAAGGAAAATAATATTCTCATTCATTCCAATGAATGATTTTTTTTATTTTAGGAAGAAATCGGTTAACGCTGCGCTGGTATTCACGATAAGGTTCTCCAAATTGTTCTATCATTCGTTTTTCTTCCAAAATGGAACCGATCCAAAAATAAATGATCAGCCAGATTAAAAACAGTAATTTAAAAACGTTCATTTGCGGTTCAAACAGGAAAATTAGCGTAGTGAATGAGTATAATGGATGTCTCATGTAGGCAAAGGCGCCATTGGTATGGAATTCCGGTGTCTCCATTTCTACCTTTGAAGATTTGCTTTTGAAAAATTCGAGAGTTTGTTGCAGCCCGACAAATTCTTTTAAATTAAATGAACGTGCAGCCCAGAAAAAACCAACCAATCCCGCCAATTGTAACATTCGAAATATCCAGTACACGATACCTTTCACTTCCCATAAAATCCCGGAAGGCCGCGGTAAAAAAATTATCATGATCAAAAACAGCACAGTTTGAATTATGGTATAGATCAGACGATAAAAAGCTTTTATTTTAGGGAAGTTTGTTTCAAACCAGGTTTTGATTCGGCGGGAAGCAAAAAGACTGTGGAAAAAAGAATATAAGGTAAAGGCTAAACATATAACCAAAATTTTCACCGTCACGGCTCCTCGCAATTAATTTTCATTGCATTTGCAGCGTAATCGTTGTAGCTTATAAAAACTTAATAAATATACCGGATAATCCCATGAATAAAAAAATTATTGGTATAACTATCGGCGATCCTGCCGGCATCGGTCCGGAAATCATATTAAAGGCGTTGCTTCAACATCCGGAAATTCATGAAATTTGCACACCAGTTGTTTTTGGTCCTCAGGTGGTTTTAAAACACTATTTAAATTTGTTAGGCCTGGCTGGCAGTTTAATAACGATTACGGATCTTGACAAGCTGCCGGAACGTTTGTTTGCAGGAGACATTCTGCTGTTTAACACTCCGGTCGTTGAACCCTTGCCGGAACCCGGGGAAATCTCTGCCAGCGGTGGTCAGATGTCTTTTAAGGCCATTACGGCAGCCATTCAGCAGGCCCTCGACAAAAAATTATCTGCTATTGCCACCGCTCCTATTAACAAGCAATCCTTAAAAATTTCTGAGGTACCGTTTCTGGACCACACCGCAATTTTTGCAAATTTTACGGATAGCCCTGACACGATGACCATGTTTTTAACTGAAAGTTTACGGATCTTTTTTTATTCCCGCCACATTCCATTTAAAGAGATTGTCAATAGTCTGAATGAAGAAAGACTATTAACTACAATTCAGAATTGTCATCGTTACCTGGAACAGATGGGAATTCAAAATCCGCATTTGGCGGTTGCGGCTCTAAATCCACACGGGGGAGAAGACGGTCTGTTTGGAACAGAAGAAATTGATATTATGTTACCAGCCATTGAAAGGGCTAAAATGGCCAATATTCGGGTTTCCGGTCCCATTCCGGCTGATTCTGTTTTTCACCTGGCGCACCGGGGGCGGTATGATGCTGTTTTATCCCTCTACCATGATCAGGGCCATATTGCTGCCAAAACGCTCGATTTTTTTAAAACCATCAGTTTGACCCTGGGATTGCCATTTTTGCGAACCTCGGTGGATCATGGAACGGCCTTTGAAATTGCCGGCAGGGGAATTGCCAATGAAACCAGTATGGTTGAAGCCATTAAGGCCGCGGCTCAGTACAGTTGGTAGACTCATCGAAGTTGGTATTAGCTGGAAACCGGACTCAATATCTCTAAAATCTCCTTAAATATTTTTATTTAAAAATTACAGAAGATTATTATTGATAATTATTAAAAGTTTGCTTAAATTAGGAGCCTGTAATTAAAAAAGGAGCTGGAAAAGAAATATGTACACATTTTTGATAATTTTGTTTATTATCGTCAGTATTTTGATGGTAGTTGTCATATTATTGCAATCTGGTAAAGGTCAGGGTCTGGCCGGATCCATTGGTGGAGGAATGGGTGGAACATCGGTATTCGGCGGTAGGGGTGCTGCTGACTTTCTTAGTAAAGCGACTGCATGGATAGCCACCATTTATATCGTTTTAGCCATAATGATCAGTATCATTTATAAATCGCGTGCTGAATCTACGCAGAAGAGCTTAATAGAAAAGCGCATGGAAGAGCAAAAAGAATTGCCGGCGCCAAATATTCCGGTAGCTCCTCTGCCTGGTGAACAGGGACAACAGCAACAGCAAAATCAATAAATAACGCTGGAGTGGTGGAACTGGCAGACACGCTATCTTGAGG
>CAYNLJ010000013.1:0-17192 GCA_964398005.1 uncultured Caldithrix sp.
TTGCCGGTAAATTTGTTTTTTATCTTATTTTGTGATAATTTTCCTTTCAACCGAAGTTGTACACCAATTTAGGAGATAAAATCATGCCGAAAGTATTAGTCGCCACTGTTAAACCCTTTGCTCCGGTAGCCGTAGAGCAAATCCGTAAAATTATTGAAGACGCCGGTTATCAGTTTGCCCTGTTGGAAAAGTACGAATCCGAAGACCAGCTAAAGCAGGCTGTCGCCGATGCCAATGCCTTAATCGTACGCAGTGATAAGATTCATGCAGGCATCATAGAGGCTGGTAAGGATTTAAAAATTATTGTTCGCGCAGGCGCCGGCTATGACAACATCGATTTACAGGCAGCCACAGAACGTGGCATTGTGGTCATGAATACTCCGGGTCAAAATGCCAACGCTGTTGCTGAACTTGCTTTAGGTATGATGGTTTACCTGGCCCGCAATCAATTCAATGGTAAGCCCGGCACGGAACTTAAAGGTAAAACTCTGGGCATTCACGCCTTTGGTCATGTTGGCAAACGGGTTGCCCAAATTGCCAAAGGTTTTGGCATGGAACTGTTTGCTTTTGATCCTTTTATTTCCGACGAAGAAATTTCCAAAGAAGGCGTTACACCTTTGAAATCCGTAGAAGAATTGTATGAAAAATGCCAGTATGTTTCATTGCACATCCCGGCCAATGAAAAGACCATTAAGTCGATCAATTTTGCTTTGATGTCCAGAATGCCTCAAAATGCCGTTCTGGTGAACACCGCACGCAAAGAAATTATTAATGAAGATGATTTACTGAAGATGTTTGCCGAGAGAGAAGATTTTAAATACATTTCGGACATTGCACCGGATTGTAAAGATGAAATTGCCCAAAAGTACGAAGGTCGTTACTTTTTTACACCTAAAAAGATGGGCGCTCAAACTGCAGAGGCCAACATCAATGCCGGATTGGCTGCAGCCAGACAAATCGTGAACTTCTTCGAAAAGGGAGACCGCACTTTTCAGGTCAACAAATAACGAAAAAAAGCTCCCGCCAAAGGTGGGAGCTTTTTTTTACTACAAAACATGGTATTCCTCACCCGATGAAGCAGGGTTCGGAATGACAGCATCGGCCGCAATAGGATCTTCAGATCGAGTTATTTGGGAATGCATGGGCGGGGCATGTCTCCCCCTTCACCTGAACTCTTCAACCCTTACACTCTGAACTTACTCTGTAACGACAATAGTTCTCCCCCTCAGCTGAACACTTTGATTATTGCCTTCGGATTTTTCATGGTGAAACGTTAATCCCACAACTTAGCCGGATATACTCCGGCAGCAATCAAATCCCGGATATTTTGCTGAACCACCGGTTTGTCTTCCTGGTAGGTAACACCAAACCATTGTTCATCTGTGGGCAATATTTTAATTCTGGCTTTGTTAGATTGAATCAGTTCATCCAAAACCCAGGGCAGAAAAAACTCAGCTTTGGGATCATTGCCTTTATCTTCTAAAAACTTTTTAAAATATTCACCCAGGAACTGTAAAAACGAAGGCGTAAATCCCATCATATTCATTGAAACATGGGTCTCTCCGGAAATTTCTTTTTCATTTCCATCATCATCAAGATATACGATTTTACCATCTTTCCAGTAAATTTTTGTGCGTTCCACAATCTTTTGTAAAAATCCCTGGTCATCGGTTTGGCAAACGCCGCGTGAAACCGAACCGTGTTTGGAAAGTGTTTTGTCCAGCCGGTAACCAACAATGGCATATTCGGTTCCCTGATTGTTTTGTTTTTTCAGAAAATCAAATAAAATCTGGTAGGCGCCGCGCCCGTAAAAATCGTCGGCATTAATGACGGCAAAAGGCTCCTGAATCGCATCATTGGCCACCATAACCGCGTGTGCCGTACCCCATGGCTTTTTTCGTTCTGCAGGCACACTAAATCCCGGAGGCAAATGGTCTAACTCCTGAAAGACATATTTAACTTCCATTTTACCTTTCAGCTTTGGATCAAAAACCGCTTTAAAGTCCGCCTCCAACTCCTTTCGGATGACAAAAACAACTTTTTTGAATCCTACCTGTAAAGCATCAAAAATGGAATAATCTAAAATGGTTTCACCATTGGGACCAAATTGGTCTATTTGCTTCACACCTCCGTAACGGCTGCCCATCCCTGCGGCTAAGATAACTAATGAAGGATTCATCTTCTCCCTTTCTTTTATTTCATTAAGTTGCTTCAAGACTGTTTGGGTTGCAAAATAAAACCCTGATCATTTGAAATCAAAAAAAATAGAGCATTAATTTTTTAACTGCTTAATGCGTATCTACATATTGACTAATCGATATCTACCTAAACGAGTAGCCCCACTCTTCGAACGTTTTTCGCCAGGCAGTATTGATTTTTTGTTTTAAAGGTTCAGCAAGTTCTGGATACTCATTTTTGCGATAGGCCGATTGGCTGGCCAGATACTGTTTTACAATGGGTTCAAACCTGGACCATCCAGTCAGTTTAAGTTGATCATAAATTTCGGCCAGACCTTTTAAAAAATCTTTTTCCAAGTCTTCAAAACGAATTTCGATTAAATGCCCAGGTTGGATTAATTTTCGTTCTTCCAGGTAAAAATCATACATCACTTTGTAACGCTGAATAATAGCTTCCATGTCTTTATTTTCATCGCGTGGCTGCATGGAAAGTTTGGCTACTGTATTTCGGTAAAGATTCATAGTCGATTGAAACGTGCGATAAGGATCGCGAATGATGTGTATGAATTTGGCATCGGGGAAGACTTCTGTTAACGTTTTGACACGTGCCGTATGATGCGGCGACTTTAAGACCAGGGGCTTTTTCTTCATTAAAGTCAGTTTTTTGAGAAAATAGACAAAATAATTTTTCCACTCTTTACGTTCTTCTTCTGAAATTTGATGCATGGTCAGGTAGCGGTCAAAGTAAGCTTCCTGCAGCGGGAAGGCCCAGCCTATTAAAGGCGATTTTAAACTCAAAAGACTTAAGGCAAACTCATCCTCCGCCGGATCCTTGTAGGAAATCACCACGTTGTCCATCGGTCGCTTTTCTGGTGGCAGATTTTCCAACTCCTTTATTAATAGCGGTTCTGTGACAAGAAAGGTCCAGGGATTGTACACTTCAAAAACATTGGGAAAGGCAAATTGAGGGTCCATGGCCATCAATTTGTGAAGCAGGGTTGTACCACTGCGCCAGTGTCCCAGAATAAAAAGCGGAGGTTGTTCAATTTGGGTTTCCGCAATTTGCTGCCCAAATTGTTCTGCTTCTTTACGGGCGTAAATGCTGTTTCGAATACTTAAAAACGTTAGTTTCAGGCTGTTGGGACACTGGTTAACCGGCAGATGTAAAAAATTCCGACGGTACAGCGTTAACCAATCCTTAAATTTCAAACCAATTAAAGTATCCATGAGACCTCGATTAAATTAGAAGAAATGGCAAATTGAATTTCAGACATTTGCCAAATTTTATTTCAGCCTTAAATATTCGACTAAATTGCATGTGACACGGTGATTTCAATCAAAGTATTTGAATAATTTTCAGATCATTGGAAATGTATTTCATTTAATTTGAATTGCCTCAAAATGAGCTTTTAACTGAATCAAGGGGTTAGAAAGGATTTAATAGCGAAACAAGCTGGTTAATGACTTTTTTGAAGAAAAAAAGCCACTTTCTTAAAACGAAAGTGGCTCTAATCTAAAAAGGTTCGTTTTATTTTATGAATTTGCTAAGGGTGTTTTCCAGATTCTGTCCCCGCAAATCACCTTCCATGGCAATAATGATGCCCTCAGGACTGATCAGAATCGGTTTGGGAATTCCGCTTACTTCAAACTTTTGAGCAATCTGATCACGGATGCTGTCATCGAGGTAGGCATGCAACCAGGGCATTTTCCACTGGCCTTTACGAAATTCTTTTACATCTTCGATTTTGCGATCAAAGGACATGCTTACAATAACAAAGTTCTTGTTCTTAAAGTGTTCGTAAGCCTGATGAATGGCCGGCATTTCACTCACACAGGGAGCACACCAGGTTGCCCAGAAATCCAATAAGACAAATTTGCCTTTTAACGTTTCGTTCGAAATCTCTGCACCGGTTTCCATATTTTTTACTTTAAACTCAGGAACCGGCTTGCCGACTGAAACCCCTGTTTCCGGATTAAACTGCATCATATAATACTTAACAATCGGAATATCCTGGTAACCATCCTTTAACTGGTTGTACACCCAGGCCACTTTTTCATTATTGCGCATGTACTTAGCCCGCATACCCAGGTGGATTAAAACAAAAGCGCGGGTGTTTTTGTTTTCAATTTTGGGCAGAGCCTCTTCCAGGGCGGTCAGCGCTTTTTCAACGCCCAGGGTACGTTCATAAACAAAGGGCATAATCTGCGGATTAAAGGACCACAGTGGGTCTTCAATCGTCAGATTGTGACCCAGGAACTGCAAGAGAGTGTCCGGAGCCGCCATGCCATACTGAGTCAGTAGCACACGCTGAAAGGCGATATACTTGGTAACCTGATCCGAAGAAGCTTGTCCTTCCAGATTTTTAAGTACAGAATCCAGTTCGCTGAAATTAAAACGAAAGCCCCGATCCGTTCCCGTTTGCATGGCGTAGAGCTGACGCTGTTCGTTCCACTTCATCATGGTTTTGTGAATTAAAAGAGCGGCATCTAAAATCTGCTGGGTTAATGCACTGCCCTTTTTCAACATGGCATTGGGTAAAGCACGATTGAAATTACGGGGTAATTTTTGTGGATCAAAGGTAACCGTAACAACGGAATCTGAGGTTTTAATGACCGATTTGTAATCGCCCTGGCCATCATAAACCATGTAATCCTGCTGGGTGCCATTGATGCTTTGTTCACTGGGGATCAGCCCGATCAACTGGTAAGCCAGTGTATCGGCATGAACCGGCACTTTCAGGGAAAAGGTACCGTCTTCATTTTTGTTCATTAATTTCGCTTCCGAAAAACTGAAATCATTCCAGTCGCCGGTAATCTTGACCTGATTGAAATTCGGCAGGTATTGATGCCCCTGTAACTGAAAGTCAATGGTTACTGATTCATTTTCATTTTGGCGGGCCAAAGGCAGTTCCAATGGTTGATGGTAAGGAGCCGTAACCAAAATCGAAAGATATTTGGCTTTTGGCAAGGAAATTTCAAAGGTTCCGTCTTCATTGGTTTGAGCGGATTGTAATGGTTTGAACATGTTGCCCCCGGCTTCGGCAACGTGAACGTGAGCCACGGCTAAGGGCTGGCCATCTGCCCCAATAATTTTACCGTTCATTTTCCCCTTACCACTGCCGGAACAATTCCACAATGCAGCCAGTAAAGCCACCATAATCAAATAATTGAAAAGTTTGTACATAAAAATCCTCCATTGAAATAAACACAATGCCATTCGGATGGTAAAAGCAGGCCACTCGAAGGCAGTTAACTAAAAGTTTTTAAGTTACAAGATTGAATCGGATTTATCAAATTTAGTTCCCAAGAATGAATTTGAACTTTGTACAAGTAAGAAGGATCAGTGATGTCAAATTAAAGTACCTGCTTCAACCAATGCGTAACCTGGTCAATATGGTCAATCACGGCATGGGCATGATTTAATTTGCTGTCATCAACAAAATGGCTTTTTAGCGCAAAACAGGTAAGCCCGGCCTGCAGGGCACTGGTTACACCTGCCGGTGAGTCTTCGATTGTCAGACAATGCCTGGGATCTTTTTGCAGTAGCTGACAAACCTTTTGATAAATCTCCGGATCTGGCTTCCGATGTTTAACATCCTGCCCGGATAAAACCACTTTAAAAATTTTTTGCGGATCAAAGCTGCCGGACGAAGTCTGTTTCAGGTTTTTGAAAATGGTTTCCACCTGTTCCCGATCCGATGAAGAGGCCAGGGCCAGATCGATCTGCTTTTGATTACAAAATGCGATTAACGTTTCAATGCCATCTAATGGTTTTAAAGGCGTGGTATTCAATAAATCCAGGTAAATCAGATCTCTGCGTCGAATGCCCTGTTCAATGACCTCCTGATCGGTAATGTTTAAAATTTCCGTGTAGATTTTTTTAATATTGTCGGGCACGGAATAACCAATGAAACTAAACAGGAACTGATCATCATACGGCACCTTTAGCTGGTCGAGGAAACGGGCAAAGGCTTCCATGTGCAAGGGTTCTGTATCGACCAGAACGCCATCCATGTCCAAAACCACCGCCTGAATATTTTTAAGACGCGCCGCGAGTTGCTCTTCGGAAATCATTTCCATCCTTTCTGAATAAGACAGGGGCAAAGATAATTCAAAGGGTTGAAAATGGCAAACTCAAAAACGCATCACGGTTTGGATTTGGGTCGTTTTGATTGTTTCATTGCTTCCGGAAATTTTACCGTCGCCATTTACATCACGGTAGGTTTGCCGGAAATCCAACAACAGCGAAGCGGATGGTGAAATTTCGTATTCTATTCTGTAACCCAAAATGGTACCTTCCGTTTTCTTAAACAAATCGATGGCATTGTTCTGGTAATAATAGGCACCGGCGCGATTAATTTTTGGTAGAAAACGGGTATTTAAATCAAGATTGGCGCGCAACGTTCTAAAATGAACACTGGCCCGACTCATATTCTGATATTCGGCGCCAAAAGTCACAAAATTCCAAAGGTTAAAGTCCGCACCAATGACATAGCCCCTCAATCGTTCGCTGACAAAATCATTGAGATATTTGCGTTTAGTGTAAGGGATGATTTGGCCTGTGCTATCGGTCAGAGCTTTGTAAGTGGCGCGTTCCAGTTCGTAGGTAGTATTAAAATATTCCGGCAGAAATCCCTTACCAAAGAACCTGTATTCGGCATAAGCATTGATAAAGGCAAATTTCGCCCAGAAGCCGGGAAAGGTGATTCCCCAGGCGCCATTGTACGGATACTTTGCATACTGGGCGTAGGTAACCAGATTCAAATATTTAAAGCTTAAAATCGGATAGGAAGCATCCAAGGCAAAAGCAATTTGTGATCTGTCTTTAGCTTTGTTGATATTAAAGGGTTCGGGCTTCAGCATGACTGAATCCAGTTCGTTGTAAAGATTTTTCCCCTGTTCACCAAACGTATCTATTAACAATGCCAGATTATCAGTAAAGCCGTCTCCGTCCCGATCAAAGTCTTTGCTGTCCGGAATGCCATCCCCGTCACTGTCCACCGCTTCGTTTTTATTGTCGGGAAAATCATCCAACAGATCCGGAATGCCATCACCGTCACGGTCTTTGAGACCTTTGTACTGATTGCGGTCGTAAACCACACTCAGCCCTACCTGCAATGCCCCCCACGGGTTGTAGGAAAAACGTCCGGCAAACAATCCGCCACTGCTTAACACTTCGGAAAAATTATTGATCATTCCGTCAAAGCCGTAGGGCCCCCTTCTAACCCCAATTTCCAAACCGGTACGAATCACACTGGGATATTCCACCGTATTCGAATAGCGATTCATTAACAGACCAAAGCCCAGACGGTAATGGTCAATGGCTCCCACCTTCAGGTAAAAGGGATCACCTCGATGCGCCCAGCGCACGTAATAAATTTTTTCAATGAAATCCTTAAAAGAATCCCAGTTTTCTTTGCGAATATTGCCCTGCTGGTCCAGGTAGAGTGTTAAATCAAGAGCCACCCCCAGTTTGCCAAGCGAAAATTCCGGCCGGATGCCAATCTGGTTGTAAATTTGATTATCAATGGTCACGGCACCAAGGGCCAGGCCGGCGTTCCATCTTTTGCTACCCTTCTGCTCAGGCGGAGCAGAAGGTGATTCCTGCTTTTGCGGTACTGCAGGTGTTGATGCCGGCTCTACAGCAACCGTTTTGGGATTTTCCTTTTTTACCGGTTCCGGTTTGAATTTTTCCGGAGCTTGAGGCCTTTCCGGGATGGGTTGTGGTGTTTCAGAAGGCGCAGGGATGCCCTCGCTGACCATCTCCAATTCGGCCAGTTCCTGCTGGCTTAAAGGCTTTGGGGCTGATGGTTGCCCTGCTGCAGTGATGGTAGATTTAAAGCCCGATTTGATGATTACCGTGTTTTGAAGGTTTAAATCGCCAAATTCGACACTGCCCTCCCTTACCCAAACAGAGGTTTCCATGGGACGGTCAATCAAGTAAAACTGCGTCCCGCGAATGGCTGCCACGCCAACAGCGCTACGTACCTTTACCTTGCCTAAAAACCGCTTTTTAAAATAAAAAAAGAATTTACCAAGATTAGTCATCAGTTCACCATCTGAACTTTTAGGATCGGGCATCTTTTTAATTTCCAGTAAGGAATTGTCCAGCACTTTGCTAACAGAACCATCCGCAAATTCAATTTCACATACAGACTCAACGCCGGTTTTGACAATACTTCCCTGATCTAATTCAGCCTTTAATTTTAACGGTTGCCAACTAGTAGCAAAGGCATTGGCTTTAAAAGATACATCGCCCATTAAAAAGCGTACTTTGGCCGTTTGAGCCATCAGAGACGAAATCAACAGCAGAGAACACAGAAGCCAGCGCATGATTCCTCCATCGGTTAATTTTCTGCTAATAATCTAATAAATATGCCGAATGATCTGAAGGTAAAGAAATTTCACCTAAGTTCATTTCATATCCCATTAAAAATAATGGCTGTAGGCAAATAATCCGAATACTCCGCCAGTGTGAACAAAGACGATATTTTTCTCATGCCAGTATCCCTCAGCCAACAGCTTTTCAAAACCCAGCCAGGCCTTAACGCTGTAAACCGGATCCAGTAAAAAGCCAAACGTTTGGGCCACTCGTTTAATCGCTGCAATTTCTTTACCGGTTACCAGACCATAACCGGCACCGACAAAACCGTCAACGATTTCAATATCTTCTTCCACTACCTTTA
This sequence comes from uncultured Caldithrix sp., assembly GCA_964398005.1. Lineage (GTDB taxonomy): Bacteria > Calditrichota > Calditrichia > Calditrichales > Calditrichaceae > Caldithrix. The sequence continues at coordinate 8,864 of CAYNLJ010000013.1, forward strand.
AATCAGGCGCAAATTGTTGTTTAAATTCCCGGGCAATCCTGGTGATCTTTTTCCGGAAGAAGTCTGCTGTGTCACAGACATTCACCGAAACGATCTGACAAGGGTGGTTCTGCAACCATTTGCCAATCAATAGGCCGGCATGAGTGCCACCGCTACCGGTGGGTACAACAATCGCATCCACCTCAGGCATCTGGCTTACAATTTCCTCAAACGCCTTTACATAGCCCCAGGCGCCACGTGCATTGGAACCGCCTTCAGGAATAATGTAGCACTCTTCAGAATAATTTCTGCTTAAATCGGACATAATTTCATCTACCTGCTGATATTCTTCATTGGAAATCACTTTAATATCCGCTTCCAAAATTTTATTTAACAACAGATTTCCGGTAACATCGCCCTGAGGTAAGCTCCCTTTAAGCACCAATGTTGTTTTCAAACCTAAACGGGTAGCCGCATAGGCGGTAGCCCGGCAATGGTTGGATTGAAGGCCACCGCAGGTAATGACTCTTGTTGCTTTCTGGTCAATGGCCTCTTTCAATAAAAAATCTAATTTTCTGATCTTATTCCCCGATAATTCGATACCAGTGAAGTCGTCGCGTTTGATGAAAACCCGATTCGCAGTGTGTTTAAAATCCAGAGGCTGCAGGGGGGTATTGAATCGTGTAAGACTAAAATGTTCAACATAATTCATGTTTTTTTCTTTACTTTTATTTTCTAAATTGCTATATGATATTTAAACTTGGAATTAAATTCAAGCCTAAAAAAGCAGAAAGCTTTAGGGAATGGAATTAAAAACACCCATATTGTTTCCCTCAGATTCCGAGACGCAGGAATGTTTTGCTGTGCGGATTGTTTTGGATGATGAAACCAGAGCTGAAATTTTAAGGCAATTATTAAAGCATTTAAATCGACTGGGCATAAAAGAGATTTTAGTCAGCTGTTCGTTAAGTTTGTTGGAACGTTTGTTCAAAGAAGACTTATCGTTGATAAATGCCTTCAGAGATTTTAAGATTTCCCTGTTATTTTCCCCTGATTTAATCCGCTTCTTTTCAGACAATCCGGGAAAAACGCGTAAGTACCTGTTAAATCCTCTGTTCTGCAATAACCAATACTTCAAACGTAATCAGGTGTTAGGCTTTCCGGTTTTTCATTTTTGGGGTAAAAGCCCGGAAATCTACGAATTGAAGAGTATTCCAGATATGTCCCAAATTGAAATACCAAACCCGGAAGATGTGCATTCCATATTCTTAATCAACAATTCCGAAAACAATGACATTGATTCTCAAGTTCAGGAGATCACCCAATATTTTAACAGGCAAAGGGGAAATTTTAGCGAATTCCCTTACTCCCCAAAAGAAGGAGCCATATTAGTTTTGCGCAGCTATTATGTATGCGCTGATTCGAAACGTCCTTTCCAGATTAATTATTTGGATTCGTCCGCACTGGCAGCACTTCAAAAACATTTTAAGTTAAAATTACAACGAATGCCGATTCATCCAAAAAACATTGTTTACCCGTTGGACGAAATGTTCGATATTACACAATCTCTCAACCGCGTTGATTACACCCCAACCCTGGAAAAAGTCTTAAATGGGATAAAAAAAACGATTGCCTATTACTACTACAAATCCGGTGCTCAGCCTGATAATTTTTTCCTTAAAATTGTTTTTAAAAGATTTTTCAGTTCGGTATTAAAATCACGTTTAGATGTAATCTCTCCGGGCGTTCAATATTTATTAAATGCTGACCGTTCACTTGTTCATGTACTGGCTACCGATCAGCAATTTCTTTTAGCCATCAATGAAAAAAAATTCCATTTTGAAGCACCCTATTTTTGGCAAAGTTACAGTATTGTAAAGCAGATGGCTTCGGAGGCATTTGCCAATAATCAGACCAAAATTTCCGTCATATTTTCTTCACTGCTCAACCCGGAGTTTTCACTGGTCGAACAAAAATTTTATCTGGATGTTCTGGCTCATGCCGGTGCGACCCGGTTCTGGGTAAATATTGAATCGTCCCGCGCAAAAAGCTTTACAGATTTCGATAGCTTTCAATTACAAAGTTACTACCTCAACCAATTAGTACATTTTTTGGACAAAGGAATTCCATCTACACAAATTTTAATTTTGCTCCCTTCTCTGGATCGGGATAAAAAAAACTATTACCAAAGCATTGAAATTTTGGGCAAAGCAGGCCTGCCATTTGAACTGATCAGTTTTGATCAGTTTGTTTCCAATGCTTTTTGTAAAATAGAACAGGAGAAAATTTTATTTAATAAACAGGCTTTCAGCCTTGTTCTTTTACCTGCAATCTGCAATATTCCATACCGTGTAGTAAAAAAACTTTTTTCTTATTTTAAAAACGGAGGCCATATTGCCGCTCTTTGCTCTTTACCTGAAAAAGTCGAATTAAGGGAAAAACAAAAAAAATTCCAAAAACTCAAAGACCAGTTATGGATCAAGGATGACCATTCAAACAGTATCTCGTTTGTTCAGGATGAATCAGGCGGCAGGAGTTATTTTATCCCCCAACTCAGTGAACTAAAGAGCTTTCTTTCCTTTTATTTTCAGAAAGAACCCATCTTTTTAGAAGGTGAAAATGTTTTAACAAAAATTAAGGAAACCCAGAGTTCCTTTTTTGTATTTTTGACAAACCTTAGCTCAAATCAGAAGAATGAAGTTGTTTTAAAATCTAAAATTATCACCCAGCCTTTTATTTGGGACTTTACTAAAAAAGAACAACACCCCGTTTATTACTTTAATCATTTTTCAGGTAATATGGAAATCCCGCTGCAATTTGCTCCATGGGAGAGCAAATTATTTATTTTTCCGAAAAAACGACCTCAGCAAAGTCAATGGCATCTGGCATTTTGCAGTGCAAAAGAATTTATTCTGGATGTTACGCCTGAAGGCAACTTTTTTCTTTATTTGCCTCAGGATCAATTAGGGCCGGTTGACATTTTGCTTGAAAACAATGAAAAGCAAATTTCTACCAGCCTGATGATTACCGAAACCCATCAGCCACTTCTCCTGCCTGACGACCACTGGATATTAGAAACTAATGGAAAAAAGAAAGCAATTCATCTGAGCGACATTGAATCGTTGCTTTCGCCGGATATCTCCTCCATCCGGTTGCGTACTTCCTTTATGCTGAAACAGTTTCTACCAGAATTTGAATATTTGCTTGAATTTAATACTTTGCACCAGCGCTGTGAAGTTATGGTAAATGAAGAAAAAGTTGGCAGCCTTTGGTATCCGCCATTTAAGTTCAGGTTGGGGAAGTTTTTGAAAGCCGGCGAGAATCAAATTGATATTATTCTCAACAGATGGGAAAGGGCACAGGCAGATATTTTAACACCGAACTCTAAGTTTAAAATTCCGGCGCCCATAAAAATTAAATGCTTTAAAAAATTTTTTATTAAAACACAAAATGATTAATCAGGGCAACCTTCCCGGATCCACTGCAAAATGCCGTTTAACTGATTCTGATTAAGGGGTTCCCTGGGAATAGGTGGCATTAAATCTTGCTGTTCATTTGGGTAACCTACCGATAAAATCAAATAAAGTGGAGCGATATCCGGATTTTTACGATGAATATTCAAGTCGATTAACTTTTCGCCGGTTTTACTCAACGTAAAATCCAGCAATAATGATTTTGTCACCAAAATGGAATAAGTCAACCGATTGGTACTGGTAGGCTGATCCGAAGGAGAATGACATCCGGATTCAAGGCCACACTTCCGGTCAAACAAAGGTTGCACGTGTTCCAAAAAACTGATTCCGGTTTCAGGAAAAACAATTTCCTGATTTTTCGAGTCTATACTGTTTTTGTTGCAAAACACAACCAGCAGTAAAAATATTGTTAAAATAACCGAAATTTTTAAAAAATTAAAAAATTGGCGAAACTTTGACGATAGTTCTTGTGACATGGCAGCACATCTGTTAAATTTAACTCTCTGTTAAATTTACAGATGAATTGGCAAAGAAACGAATTTTTTTACAAGAGCGATTAGACTTGATAGTTTTAAAATAAATTTTTAATCTTTTGGAAACAATTTGAAAAGCAGGGCAGCATGAATTCTCAGATGGAACACAAAATTCTGATTATTGAAGACCACAAAGATATGTTCCAGATTCTTAAACGCTATCTGGAAGAAGATCGTTTTAAAGTGTTAGGCAGCGAAAGTGCCGAAGATGGCTTAGAAATTCTGAACAACGAGAATCCGGACCTTGTTTTACTCGATTTGATGTTACCTGGCATGTCCGGTCTGGAAGCTTTAAAGATCATAAAAAATTCTTTGGATACAGCATCTTACACACCCGTCATCATCATCTCTGCCAAAAGTGCTACCGAAGACATCATTGAAGGATTGGAATTAGGTGCCGACGATTACCTGACCAAACCTTTTAACCTGGATGAACTGAAAGCCAGAATTGATACCGCTCTGCGCATAAAACAACTCAATGAAAATTTAATTAAAAAAACCCGTGAACTGGAACAGGCTAATGACCGCATCAATCAGCTTTATCAGCAATTACTGGAAAAAAATCAGGAATTGCGGCGTAATGTCTTTAATCTCAGTTCGCTGTTTGAAATCTCCCTGGACCTTAATTCCATTCTGGAATTTGACCGTCTGGTGAACTCCATTTTGCTGACCCTGGTTGGACAGTTTTCGTTTAAAAATGCCATTTTTTTGCTAACTTCCAAAGTTAAACCGGATTTGTTAGAACCGATCAATTCAAAGGGTTTTCATCAAAAAGAATTAACGGGTTTTTCTATTGAACGGTCGGACCCCTTGATTGACCATCTGGCGTTAAATCCTGTGCCCAAGTCTTATGCCGCTTTGCAGCTTGAATTAAAAAATGCATCCCCTGCCCTGGATAGCCTGCGGGAACTGGGGTTGGAAATTCTTACCCCTATCATGTTCCAAAACCGACTGGAAGGTATTATTGCTTTGGGTCAGAGACTTTCTGACCGCAGTTTAGACCGCAATGAGTGGGAACATCTGGGGATTTTAACCAATATTATTTCAATTTCTGTTTCGAATTCCTTATTGTATGATGAAATTAAGCAGCTCTCATACACCGATGGAATGACCAACCTGCACAATTTTCGTTATTTCACTTTGCGTTTAAATGAAGAAGTGATTCGACACAGGCGTATGAAAACGGATCTGTCTTTACTGATTTTAGATGTGGACCATTTTAAAAACTACAACGACACTTTAGGCCACCCGGCCGGTGATGAGGTTCTGAAAAAATTTGCCCGCATCTTAAAACATACTGCACGTGAAAACGACATTGTTGCCCGTTATGGGGGTGAAGAATTCGCTATCATCCTGCCGGGCACTTCAAAAGAAGGTGCATCAATTGTAGCACAACGTATTCGTGAAAATATTGAAAACACCTATTTCCCACATGAAGAAATTCAACCCCTTGGAAAGGTAACAGTTAGCGTGGGAATCGCCACCATGCCGGAGGATGCAAAAACAGCCGAGGAATTAACTCAAAAAGCCGATGCAGCCCTCTACTATGCCAAACGCCATGGCAGGAATCAGATTAAAGTATTTGACGATTTAGTAGCAATGGAAAATAAGAAATGAAAATTGGCATCACCTGTTATCCCTCTTATGGCGGTAGTGGCATTGTGGCTACTGAATTGGGGATTTACCTGGCTCGGGCCGGTCATGAAGTCCATTTCATCTCTTATGCCATTCCTTATCGATTAACTCATTACCAGCCTAACCTTTTTTTCCATGAAGTGGAAGTACTTGAATATCCTGTGTTTCAATATCCTCCCTATTCTCTGGCTTTAGCATCAAGATTGGTAGAAGTTGCTGAATATGCTGACCTTGATCTGATTCATGCCCATTACGCGATTCCTCATGCTACAAGCGCCTGCCTGGCCAAGGCTATTTTAAACAGTAAGAAACTAAAAGTTGTAACCACCTTGCATGGAACCGATATTACCCTGGTTGGACAACACCCCTCTTTTAAACGTACGGTGCAGTTCTCAATTAATCACAGTGACGGAGTAACTGCTGTAAGCGAATATTTAGCCCGGGAAACCTACGCTGCCTTCTCTGTTGAAAGAGAGATTTCGGTAATTCCCAATTTTATTCCAACCAGCTTTTTACCATTACAAAATGAGGCGGTTAAATCAAAAAAACCAAAAAAGGATGAACCCTTTACGCTTTGTCACATTTCTAATTTCAGACCTCTAAAACGCGTAAAAGACATCGTATTAATTGTGGAACGCCTGAAAAACCGTTTTCCGGTTCATGTTTACATGGTTGGCGATGGCCCGGAGAGATCCATTACCGAACATCTGGTGCATGAAAAAGGTCTCAGTAAACATTTTACTTTTTTGGGGAAACAGGATTCGGTAATCGATATATTAAAAAAATCGGATCTGTTTATACTGCCAAGCGGCAACGAAAGTTTTGGTTTGGCAGCACTTGAAGCCATGGCTTGTGGCGTGCCCTGTATTACTTCAGATGCCGGAGGTTTACCGGAAGTAAACCTCGATGGAAAAACCGGCTTCATCGTTCCCATTGGAGAAATAGATCAATACGTTCAAAAAATCAGCCTGTTACGTTCCGACCATGACCTGCACTACCAATTTGCACTGAATGCCAAAGAACACGCCTTTAAAAATTTTCACCCCGACCAAATCACTCCCAAATACTTAGCTTATTACGAAAATGTACTGAGCTCGGAGTAGGCCTTTAATGGCAGAAATGTTTAAAACACAAGCACTGGTCATTCATTCCATTCGTTGGCACGAAACCAGCAAAATCGTTACTCTTTACACCAAAGAATTGGGCTTAATTAAAGTGATTGCACGGGGTGTTTTCCGAAAAAACAGCCCATTGGCCGGACGTCTGGAAACATTAAATTTAATTAATGCTGTTATTTCTTTTAAAGAAACCCGCGAACTACAGATTCTAACGGCTGCCGACCTGTTAGACTCCTTTACCCCGTTAAAATCCGATTTGAATCGTCTACCCTATGCCCTCTCTATTATGGAAAGCATTCAACAGGTTATTCACCCCGGACATAAAGACGAAATTTTTTTTGATTTTTGTCTGCAAATGATTTACGCCATGATCGAATCTAAACATCCATTACTGATCCTGTGGTATTTTTTATTAAAACTTTCTTCTTATCTGGGATTTAAACCCAACTTTGAACAATGTACTATTTGCCAGACTACTGGATTCAAAAATGGGGCCTATTTTATTTTACAAAAAGGCGGACTGGTCTGTCCCAATTGCGCCGGTCAGGCGGCTCCATTTCTCAAACTGTCAGATTATGATCTCAAATTTTTAAAAACCCTGCAAAATTACCCATATAAAAAAATTCAGGAATTACAGACCCATTTTGGTTTTTCGGTTGATTTTACAGCATTATTGTTACAATATCTGAATGTGCATCTGGGACACCCCTTAAAGCTGGAATCATTAAAACTAATCCCTTGAAGCAAAGTGATGGGGACAAAAACTTCCGGCTAACAAACAGCAGGATCAGTTAATTGTTTTATCGCCTTACACCGTTAATTGAATTGCAAGATGAGTATTAAGATAAGATTTTATCTTTGTGTTCTTTCATACAATTTTTACCACTACCAGTGTCTTAACTAAACTGAATAAACCGGTTACCTCAAATCTGCAGTCAGCCTCCATACTGCATTCAATTTTTTTTAGAGTTTTTAACGTAAATCCATTATATTTGGCACTTGATTAAAATTGATTAAAAATTTTATAAGGAGGCTTCGTGGCTGATAAAAATTCGAATAAAGTAATGGATAAACTAGTTTCTTTAGCCAAACGTCGTGGATTTATTTTTCAGAGCAGTGAAATTTACGGCGGTATCAATTCTTGTTATGATTACGGCCCCTTGGGCGTAGAAATGAAAAAGAATATTAAAGAGCTGTGGTGGAAATCCATGGTTTACGAACGGGATGACGTCGAAGGGTTGGATGCCAGTATCTTAATGCATCCAAAAGTCTGGGAAGCCTCCGGGCACGTTGCCGGTTTTTCAGACCCCCTGGTGGATTGTAAAGTTTGTAAATCCCGTTTCCGCGCCGATCAGATTGACCTTGAAAAACCCTGCCCGGTTTGTGGAAATCGGGATTCTTTTACGGAAATCCGACAGTTCAATTTGATGTTCAAAACCTTTATGGGGCCGGTGGAAGACTCAGCCCATGTCGTCTTCCTGCGTCCGGAAACGGCTCAGGGTATTTACGTCAATTTTCATAATGTGCGCGAAGCAGCCCGCCGCAAACTGCCCTTTGGTATTGCTCAAATCGGTAAGGCCTTTCGCAATGA
>CAYNLJ010000014.1:0-15789 GCA_964398005.1 uncultured Caldithrix sp.
CAATTCTGGGAGAAGGAGTTCGGAGGAGGGGAATTCGACAGATTGTCTTTTTAAAGTGTGTGTTCTTTTAGATTACTGACTCCATTGTTTACGATTCAGCTGCCTTCGATTTTGAAATAAACTTCATCTGGATTTCTTCAATACTCATATTCTTGGTCTCCATTAAGGAGAAGAACAAAATTACTAAACCGATTCCAACGATAGAAGCATAGAAAAGAAAGATGAGACTCATACCCATATTTTCCATTTGCCATGGGAAAAATTTTTGTACCAGATAGTTTGTAAGGCTGGTTACAATGGTAAAGAACGGAATGGCAATGGCCCTTACTGAAATGGGGAATATTTCAGAAAACAAAACCCACATTACCGGTCCCACTGAAAAATGGAAGGCGGCAATAAAGCTGAGTATCCCAATTAACACCAGTGTGGCATTCATTTTTATTGCTTTTTCCAACAGTACACTTTGGTGGATCTGGGCTTCAACACCTGACAAAACACTTTTTACAGCATCCTTAAATTCAATATCGCTTTTGTACTCATGCCCCACCAATGGACGCAATCTTTCCACATTTGGAATATCAGATAATTCTGCAATCGATTCTTCTGTTAAGGTGTAGCGGGCCTGGTTAAAAGCAAAGGAACAAACGCCCAGGCTGAGAATAATCCAGATCATTCCCCCAATAATTAATGGACGGCGCCCTAATTTGTCAACCAACAACAGCCCTAACACCGTAAACACAATACTGGTTAACCCAATCCAGATCGACTGCACAAAAGCTGCATCGGTTCCTATACCCAGTTGTTCAAAAACCGTGTTGGCGTAAAACAGTATTGCATTGATTCCCGTAGCCTGCTGAGCTATAGCAATGGTAAACGCAATCAGAATTACCCTGCGCATTGGTTTGCTAAAAATTTCTTTGAGTTGCGCCCAGATAGAAGTATGATGCTGGCTTAAACGAATACTTTCCTGCATTTCCTGAAGATGTGCTTCGATAGCCTCAGCTGGCATAATTTTTTTAAGATTTTCCTTTGCCTCCTCCAGCCGATTCATGGTTACCAACCAGGCCGGACTTTTCGGAATCATGAACAGCAAACCAAACCAGGCCAGAGCCGGTAAAATTTCTGAGCCTAACATCCAGCGCCAGGTGTATTTGTCAATACCTAAAAATTGAACCCACGCTGCTCCTGTGGTAGCCCATTGATGAATTAAATAATTGATGAAATAGGCTCCGGAAAGCCCGATTACAATATTAATTTGAATCATGGCTACCAATTTGCCACGCCATTTGGGAGGGGCAATCTCTCCAATGTACATGGAAGCCAGTGAAATGGATGTAAAAGCCAATCCGCCTAAAAAGCGGGCAAATACCAGAAAAATGTAAGTGGGCGCTAAAGCAGAAGAAACTGCCGAAATAAGGTACAACAAAGCGATAATTTGCAAGGTACGTTTTCTTCCAAATCGATCACTTAAAAATCCGGCAAAAGGCAAAGCCAGTAACACACCCAGAGCAGGTGCACTTACCACATCACCAAGCTGTAAGGCTGTTAAAGAGAACTCTCTGGTAATAAAATCAGTCGTCCCCGAAATTAATGCAGCATCCAGACCGAATAAAAATCCACCAACAGCTACGATAAGGGAATATAACAAGGCATTTTTTTCCTGACGTGTCATAACTCCATTTCCTTTATTTCAATGGTGTAACCGTGATATCATCTAAATAAATCTTTGCACCCTTTGTAGGCGGTAAATCTTCTCTTCTGATTTCAATACGTAATTGGTCGTGTGTTCCTGAGGCTACTGAGCGGGAAATTCTTTTTTCCAGTTTAACCCACTGTCTGCGAGGTAAATTAGTCAAGTCGAACGGTTCGATAATCATCTCAGGTTCAGTAAAGGCAAAATGTAACTTTTTGGGAATTCTTCCTTGATCTACCCAAACCTTAACCGATAGCAGAAAATCACCTGCCGGGATATTCACGGCTCCTTCAGGTGTTAAAGCTACCGCTTTAGCTACTTCCATCTTTTGGTTTTTGCCATATCCGGTAAAATTTAAACTTTTCGTACCACTGGCGTATTCTTCGCCTTTGACAATTTGTAAATATTTAGATGAAGAATCATCAATAATCCAGAATTTCTGATAATCATTAACTTCTGAATTTTCTGGTACCAGGTACAAAGGCCGAGGTTTATCCTGAAATAAAATAGGGCCTTCAAAACCGAAAAATGCACGGTCTAAAAGATTTGGATCTGGTTTTTGCCAGACGCGGACATATTCTATTTCGAAGTCAGCCGGCAGCTCTTCGGCATGCGGATATCCCAGCCATTTAAATATTTCCGAATCGAACCAGATTTCCATAGGATTGTTCAATACCCAATCGGTGCCTACCTCATCCTGTGTTACGGAGTAAACCAATTTTCCGTCTATGTAAATTTTTAAATAGTCAACACCCCACTCTGCCCCGTAAACATGGAAGTCATCAGCAACACGAAATGGTAATTCTTCAACATGTTGAAACACTCTGGTTGGTCTGACGGCCGGAGGGCTCCAGTCATGTACAGTTGTCATCGTTGTATTTTCACGGATTTTACCCGGTTTTTTAGGCTTACCCATTTGTTCAAAGATGTCGAGCTCCTGTTGGTAACCCAGAGCCCAAAAGGCCGAAGTCATGGCTGCATCAGCCGCTTTGGACTTGATTTCCATATAGCCATACAAAAAGCGTTTTTTGGAAACCACACCAGCGGTTGTTACAGGAATGTCCTTCCCTTCTGCTTTACCATATGCCGCACTTACTCCACCATCGGCATATACTTCATTAACAAATGGATAACCTGGTTCCCATTTAGAACGTATTTTTAGCTTTCCATCTTCAACAATGGCATTTTGAGGGACATATTGTGAAGGGGCGCGACCTTTCCAGATGTAATATTTACCATTCAGCCCCTGAATAAACCATTTGGTTGTATCCAATGTTGATCCTTCAAATTCATCACTCAATTCTTTGTTTAAGACCCAGCCTCCCTTATTTGAAGGGTCCGATAAAGGATAAACCGAAGCTGAACTTTTCACTTGTCGCTGACTACAGGAGACGCCAAATAAAAATATCAGCAACAGCGAAAAGCAGTTCAATTTAAAAAAAATTTTTTTCATCGCTCTCATCCTTCTAAAAATTTATCTGTCCCTCTGAATAATTTACCATTTCTGAACACCTAATTATTCTTTGGCTCAGCTTCACATTTAATTAAGGAACTTATGTCTATTTGTAATTAAAGTATAAATCTAAAAATTTAGCACAATTCGACTCATAAAAGAGTACCTCCTTCTTTTCATTGTGGCAAGAAGGAGATACTGCATCCTCTTATTTTATCAAAACCATCTTTTTTACTTGCTGAAATTTACCGGCTGTTAACCGATAATAGTAAATACCGTTTGGCAAATTTTGAGCATTGAAGTAAACCGAATGTCTTCCGGAATTCAATATTTCATTGTTAAGCAAAATTTTGATCAGCTGACCGAGATTATTAAATATTTCAAGGCTTACTTTTCGAGATTCAGGCAGGTAAAAAGAAATTACCGTACCCGGATTGAAAGGGTTCGGATAATTTTGCTCAAGTAGAAAATCATGAACCACATTCGATTTTGGTTCCGGCAGACGACTTGGTGGCCCAAAGAAACCTCTTAAAATCGGATATTTTTCACCCATGACCCAGGTATTATCAAAATCTAAAGTTGGATAGTTGGCAGGATTGGTTAAATCTGTGGAATCAAGTTCCGTAGCATTACCTGTAAAATTGCCTTCATCATTTGCCACGTAATTTACATAGTACATATCCGGGCCCCAGGTAGAATCAGAACTTACCAGATCCGCTGAAATCGGCCCATGAGTACCGGTATAGTAGATTTTTCCATAAAAGAGGCAATTCCCTATTCCACCAGGTTCGGTAGAAACGAGCTTTGACCTTGGGAATAAACCACCGACTCTTTCTTTTCCTGATACGATTCCATCAAAATAATTATCCCGGATATTATTGCGGTAACTCCAGCAGAAACCGGCTAAGCCTCCAACCGTATTACCACCGTTTATTTTACCATTCGTAATGAAACATTCACTAATGGTTCGGTTGGGATTAAAGCATTCACCTGCAATGCCGGCTACCTGATTGTTATTTGGCGCCTCTACCGTTAAACTGTCAAACCCCAAACGAACAACGCTACTGGGATTGCCCATGGCTTTAATAAAAGCGGTTTTGTCACTGGTACCTTTAATATAAAGATTTTTTATGACGTGATAATCCCCATCAATATGTCCCCAAAAAAGATTCTTTCCTTTACTTACCAGAGGTACCCAGCTGGAATCCCCTTTCATATCAATATCTGCAATAAATTTGAAATAGGAACCACTATCAGCCTGGGCCATCCAGTGTAAATCCTCCGGAGTGCCAATCAAATAAGGATCCTCTGCGGTGCCAGTTCCTCCTGACTGAGCTAAGACCGGCATGGCAAAAAAAGCCACAGAAAAAAATACAATTAGATATTTATTCAAAAAATGACGCATGCCGCCTCTCCTATTTCAGCTATTCCTTTTCATTAACAAAAAACCTAATTAAAAGCAGTGTCTCTTAACCCATTACCGGTAAGAGACACTGCAAATAGTATTTCTATTATTTCAGCAACACCATTCTTTTTACCTGTTGGAAATCACCGGCGCTCAGACGATAATAATAGATACCACTGGGCAGATCATTGGCATGGAAATTAATTGCGTAACTGCCTGCTCCCATTTCATTATCGACCAATACTTTAACCCGTTGCCCAACTACATTAAACACCTCTAACAACACATGTTCAGATTTGGGCAAGGTAAACGAAATAACCGTTTTGGGGTTAAAAGGATTCGGATAGTTCTGATTTAACTCAAAGCGTTCAGGCAGACGAGTAGAATTAGAAGCTTCAATAGCGGTAGCTTCTGCAAATCCTTTCAATACCGGATATTTTTCGCCCATCGTCCAAACATTTTCAAAATCCAGAGAAGGATAATTAGCCTGTACATTCAATGCATTTGAATCGACCGCTGTGGCATTCATTTCATGAGCCTGCGGTTTGTTGACATTATTATAGTACATGGTATTATCCCAAATAGCGGTTGAATTGCCGGTTAAATCTCCGGAAATAGGACCAACAAAAGTACCAATACCAGAAACACGCCCGTAGAAAATACAGTTTGTTATCTCGTGGGGGGTGTAAGAGGTATCTAAACGACTTCTTGCAAACAATCCGCCTACGATATCACCGCCTAATACGGTACCATCAAAGTAGCAATCGTGCACAGTATTCCCATTTGGCCATACCCAGGCGCCAAGGCCACCGACATGATTGCCATCACCAATAATATCCCCGTTCTCTACAAAGCATTCTTCCATAGAACGTCCAGGTTGAAACATGGTGGCAACGATACCACCTGTACGGTTAGCGCCTCTTACTTTGAGATTAATAAATCCAAGTCTTTTGACACTTGACGGATCTCCCATATCCTTAATAAAAGCCGTTTGAGCAGTAAATCCGATGATAGTCATATTTTTAATTACATGATAATCACCGTCAATATGGCCGAAAAATTGGTTTTTACCTTTACTGACCAGGGGCACCCAACTGGAATCACCAGCCATGTCGATATCTGCAGTAAATTTGAAATAGGAACCACTGTCTGCCTGAGCCATCCAGTGCAAATCTTCCGGTGTAGCAATCAGGTAAGGATCAGCTTCTGTACCTGAACCGCCTGATTGTGCAAAAGCCATATTGAATAAGGCTAACATTACGATTACCATTAAGGCAACCAACTTGGATGGTAAACTTACGCTTCGCATAATAAAACCTCCTTAAAATTAATGGATTAAGTTTGACTTAGTAAAAAGCCTAAAAAACCGTGTTAAATATTTTCCCCTCACGTCATAGCTTCCCTCCCATGTGTTAGTTTTACTTACCTTATCCCAATTCATCTCGTATTAGCCGAATTCTCCATTCCCTGATAGTCATTAAAAAGCATAATCAATTTATCCACCACTTCCGGTTTTTTGGTGGCAATATTAACTGTCTCTCCCGGGTCCGAATAATGGTCGTAAAGTTCAATAAATATTGGTTCACTGTCTGTAAATCTGCGATCCTTCCAGACCACCAGTCGATAACGCCTGGTTCTCATGGCATAGCCTATCACATAGTTTTCGAAGAGTTCTCTATCCCATTTTTCCTTTTGTTGTTGAGCAATTTTTTGTTCAATGTCTTTAATAAGCGGGCCAAAATAGGTTTCCCGCATTTCAGGTGATAACGGTCTGGCCCCCCACTCCCGTAATGCCGGTGTGGGAAACACACTAAATACCGCTTCTTTCCACGGTTGCTCCGGATTTTGCAGTAAAGGAGCAAAGCTTATCCCTTGCAAATGCTTTGGCTTTTCCAGGCCACACAAGTCGCACAATGTAGGATAAATGTCGATCAATTCAACCAAAGCCTGGCATTTTTCACCACGATTTTCCGCAGCCATCCCCGGTGTCCAGATAATCAATGGGACACGCGTAGCCACTTCATAGTTGGTTGCCTTACCCCAAATCCCCATGTCCCCCAGATGCCAGCCATGATCTCCCCAAACTACAATAATAGTATTGTCGCGGGCACCAGATTCTTCCAGAGCAGCAATCATTTTACCAATCAACGCATCCACATAACTGACCGAAGCCAGATAGGCATGTTTTAATTTTCTTGCCAATGAATCGCTAATGGTGCCTTGCTTTGGAATACCGTAACGCGTACGCAACTCAAATGAGGCATGAAGCCCCATCGCGGCGCCATCTACAGGCGCCTTTCGATACTTAGCCAATGGTATTTTCGCAGGATCATATAAATCCCAATATTTTTTCGGGCTGTTCCAGTTTAAATGAGGACGAATCAATCCATAACCAAGGAAGAAAGGTTTGTCAGCTTTGACCAGTTCTTTTAAAGTTGCAATGGCTACTTCTGTTCTGTAACCATCAATGTAAGTGTAATCCGGAACATCTGCACATTCGTAAGCGGGGCCCATTCCCAGGCCGTATCTGGCCGCTTTGCCATATTTGGCAATCATGGCCTGTTTATTCTTTTTGAAAATTTCCTGGTTTTCAGGTAAGGCATAGCCGCCGGGCAAACGAGGCTTTTCCAAATCGATGGTGGCAGGTTTTCTGCTCCAGGAGTATTTTTCATCGGTAAATTTTCCATGAAATACTTTGCCCACATAAACCGTTTCGTAGCCATTTTCCCTAAACCATTGAGGTAAGGTAATGATATCCGGATTGAGCTCACGAAAATCGATATAATTATCAATAACACCTATGGTTTCTGGCCTGGCTCCGGTCATTAAACTGGCGCGTGAAGGGCCGCAAATAGCTTGCTGGCAATAGGCATATTCGAACATCAGCCCATCTTTGGCCAATTGATCAAGGTTAGGTGTAATAGCCACATCAGAACCATAACAACCCAATTCCGGACGCAAATCGTCAACCGCTATGAACAGAACATTAAGCTTTTTCCCGGCATTACCCGAGGCGCTTAATGTGCTTAAAAGAAGCACAATCAAAATAAATGGGAAGCTTAATCTTATGTTTGCCAGGAATAACCTCATTCTATAAACCAAAATTGTTTTATTTTAAATTTTCAGATTGCCAGACACGGATGTAATCAATTTCATAAGCGGCAACCCCATCCGGTCCGACTTCCTCTTTCGAGTCGGGGACACCCAACCAGGGGAATGTTTCCGAATCGACCCAGATTTGATAAGGGACATCCGTAACCCATCGGTAATTGTCCTGCCCATTATTGGTTAGTTCTGATTTAAGAATCGTACCGTCCGGATGCAGCTTTCCATCCACATAAATTTTGATGGAGTCCGGAGTCCATTCAAAGCCATAGACATGAAAATCTTCAGCCGTATAGAAATCTACCTGAATATTTCTGGTATGAGCAGGACCATTTCCACTTGGAAGGTAGTAGGGATTGGCCGGGTCCCAGCTAATCATGTTGAATTTTAAACGCTTTCTCCAGGCCTCATTGGTTTTGTGTCCGCCAAACATTTCGAACATATCCATTTCCGATTGGAAACCTGTTGTCCAGAATGAACTGGTAATTTCGGTATTGGCTGCCTTGCAACGGATTTCCATATAGCCATATTGAAATTTGTGTTTACTGATAACCGCAGCGGTCGTAATATTCTTGAATTCTTCACCGGTATCGGGATGGTATTTGGGATTAAAATCGTAATCGGGTTGCCATTTGGTTAAAATTTTCAGCTTCCCATCTTCCACCACTGCATTGTGAATTGAAAACTGTGAAGGCGGCCTGCCGATGAAATTGGATTTGTAAACTCCATCCGTACCCTGAATGAACCATTTGGAAGTATCTAATTGTCCGGATTCAAACTCATCACTCAATTCTTCCAACAGCACCCAATTTCCGGTATTGCTGGAGTCGGAAAGTGGATAAACAGCCTTTTCTTCTTGTTGGTCGTCATCATGAAAGATGGCTGGTTCATCATCTGAACAGGACATTAAAAGGCCAAAGAAAAGACTAAATATGATGATAAAATAATAAGAATTTAATTTCATAAAATTGTGTCCCTTTTTAATTTGTCCGATTGGTTAGTTCATTCAATTTGGCTAAGATTCTCCTTCGCGAACCATAATCTAAATCATCTCTTTCGATGGCAGCTCCATATACCTGTACTGCTTTATCTTCTTTTCCCTGTTGTTCCCATATATAGCCCAACAAAAGATAGCTTTCACCATAGGCAGGAAATTTTTGCGTACATTTTTCAAGTACCTCTGTTGCCTGAGCTTTATTACCAGCCTTTTGCAGAAAAAAAGCATAGGAATAAAGATATTTGGGGTCCTGTTGGTCAAGTTCTGCTGCCAAAGAGGAATACTTTACCGCCTCATTCAGCAAACCTTCCTGATCATACAAAACAGCGAGATTATAGGCGGCCTGGGCTGACTGGGGATTGATTTCCAGAGCTTTTTTAAAGGCCATTACCGCTTCATTTTTCCTTCCCATTTCCGCCAAAAGCATTCCAAGGTTGAGATAGGCGGCATAATTTTGGGGATCGATCGCAAGCGCCTTACGTAGTGCCTGTTCTGCTTTGTCATTTTGCTTTAAGCGGTTGTAAGCAATAGAGAGATTGATGAGCGGCATGATCTCATTTGGATTTAGCTTTATTGCCAGATTATAAGACTGAACCGCTTCGTTAAATCTCTGCTGGTTTAAATAAAAATTCCCCAGATTGTAATGTGAAATCCAGCTATCCAGGCGCACTTTTAATGCCTTTTCATATTCTGCAAAAGCTTTATCCAGATTTAACTGTTCTGAACGTTCTAAAATATTTTTAGGAATACGCGATAATGCACGCATGGCTTTGTAGCGCACCAATAACAATGAATCGTTTAACAATTCAGTTAAGGCTCTTACATTTTGTGGTGTAAGATTCTCTTCCAGAACCTCTGCAGCCGAGGAACGAACCAGCGGTGACGGGTCATTTAACGCCTCTTTTATTACAGGCCATTTTTCCGGATTTGGACATCTTCTTAACAAGCGAATGAGAGAAGTGGTAAAAATTTCATCATGGTTCGTACTTTTTATGTAGTCAAGCATTTCGTTTAATTTTGACCAATCTTCTTTTCGGGCCGCAGCGATTAATCCCGCGAGGTGCATTTTGGAAGCCTGATAGTCTTTTTTATGCCATTTTCTGACGGCAGAATCGGCCCAGGCAGCCGTTTTTTCTTTATGACAAATATTGCATGCATTTGGCGAATTATAGGCAATTGTCGTTGCTGGCGTTGGTGGTAGCATTGAATGATCGGTTCGCTTCATTTTGGCGAATTCGGTCATTGGCATGTGGCAGGCGATGCACTTGCTTCCTTCACTATCTTTTTTATGGTGAGAATGCGCTTCAACGTTTTCCACACGCTCTTTATGACATGGCATACAAGCTTGATTTGGCTCATTTTTAAAACGGAAGCGGCCGCTGGAAGTATGGCAATGGAGACAACTCAACTGGCCCGACTTTGCACAGGGACTCATCCGCCATGAAGTATAGGTATAGTTTTCGCCTAAATCCCGCCCATCCGGATAAAAATCATGGTCTTCCAGGGTAATTAAATCAAAATGATTAAAAAACTCATCACCTGGTTTGTAAGATTGAGTCAAAGGTCTCATTTTGGCGTGGCAGGAAGAGCACGAACTGTTTGTTTGCTGATTACTGAAATATTTTGTGCGAATTATTTTTAGATCCGATGGTATCTTTTCATTTGTAATATTGCGACAGACTTTGATATGCTCAGCCGAGGCCCCATGACAGGTTTCACAATTAATGCCCGGTTCTGTCCAGGTCGTATGGTAGGAGTCACTTTCCAAATCGTAATTTGTCTGAAGCTGGCTCACGTGACAACTGTAGCAGGAAGTATTAAACGTTAAAGCAGGTTCTCTCCAATCAATTGGTGCATCCGGCAAATCAGCTGCATGGCGAACCATTGATTGCGTCGTATTGTACCATTTTTTGCTTTTTACATCAAAAGCCAGGGGCAATACCTGCAAACGCCCCTTTTCCAATGGAGTTAAAAAGAAATAGATGTTTTTACCACCAACCGCATAAAGCATTTCATAGCGTTTTTGGTCAGAGGCATTTTTCTCAACAATCCAGGCTTTCTTGCCATTAAATTGAGCTACATACGTATAGTCTCCAATGGAGATTGGTTTTCCGTCAAATACAAGATTCTCTTCAACAAATGGTTTTGTCACCTTTTGCATTGCTTTACCATGACGAGATGTAGCCCATAATTGATAAAAATGTTCATGGCAGGAGCGACAATTTGATGAACCCACATAACCAGCCTGGTCGGTTGCTTTCTGAATTCCACAATGCGAAATCAAACTTACAAAAACAATAACCGCGAAAACTGATAAAAATCGCTGAAACATATTGGATTTCATCCTTATCAATTGAATTAATTTAATTAAGCACCACCATTTTCCGGCTGATTAACTGCTTCTTACTTTGTTCATTGATGTAGAGCCTGTAAAGATAGATTCCGGAAGGGACCTTTTCTCCACGCTGATTCCGGCCATCCCAGCTGACATCATGGATTCCTTTCGAACGAACGCCTTTTAACAGGTTCACTACATGTTCACCATTCAAATTGTAAATATCCAGTGAGATATGGGCTCGTTCCGGCAGTTCGAAAGTTATTTTGGTTTTAGGATTAAAGGGGTTTGGATAATTTTGTTTTAACCGATAATCTTCAATAGCGCCTTGTTTTTTATCTTTTGGCAAAGAGGTTAATGTCAGCGTACAGTCTTCATTAAAGGTTTGCCAGTAACGAGGCATTTTCCATTCTTTCCAATATTGTTCTTCCTGCTTGCTCCAGAACCAACGTGGCATGGAATCTTTATGGGTTTCTGTCCATTGCTGCAGTTCGTTCAACATGCTTTGAAGCACATCCGGATATTCATCTCTTAAATTTTTTGATTCTCCCGGATCTTCGTAAACGTTGTACAGCCCCCATGGATTTTGCCGGTTTCCGCTTTTACCAGCCCGGGTAATTTTCCATTGATCTTTACGGGCGCCCATATCATGCCAGTACAATCTGTGCCTGAGGACATAGATCATTTCTCCTTTATGTGCAGGCGCGTTGACCATTAAACTGTCCCAAATATTTTTCCCATCTAACTTTTTATTTTTCGGGATTTCCGCATTAGCGAGTGCAGCTAATGTGGGATACAAATCAATGCTGGAAATAGGATATTTATAAACCAAACCAGATGGCACATGTTTGGGCCAATGGAAAAACATAGGAATTCTAAAACCACCTTCCCAGGTGTCGCCTTTACCACCACGAAGAGGATAATTATTGGCTCCCCGCGACAATTTTCCACCGTTGTCGCTAAAAAAGATGATTAAGGTATTATCATACTGACCTAATTGTTTCAAATTATCCACAATCATTTTTACCCCGCGGTCTACAGCGCTAACCATAGCCGCATAAGTTCTGCGTTTAGAATCAGAAATATGACTGTATTGTGCTAAGTCTTCCTGTTTGGCTTCCAGAGGGGTATGGGGAGCATTATAGGCAAGATAAAGGAAGAACGGTTTATTCAAAGAATCTGCTTTTTTAATAAATTCGACTGCAAAATCAGAAAATGCATCGGTTAAATATTTAGTAACTTTGACATCTTTTCCGTTATGTTCGATGGGCCAAACATATTCATTGCGCCATTTATCACCATCCTTTTTGGAATCGGCAAATTCTTCGGGGAAATATTTATGCCCACCTCCTAAAAATCCATAAAATTCATCAAAACCACGGTTATTGGGATGATATTTGGGATCAACAGCCCCCATGTGCCACTTTCCGATAATGCCAGTGTAGTAGCCTGCTCTTTTAAGAACCGTGCTTAGCAACGTTTCATGTACGGGAACTCCTTTAATATTCCATTCCTCAATGCCTTTGTTAACATCCGGTAAATTGTAAGGTACACCCAAAGGGTGAGGATAGCGCCCTGTCATCAACGCCATTCGGCTTGGGCCGCAAAAAGGATGGGCCACATAAGCATCTGAAAAGATGGTTCCATTGTAGGCTAAAGAATCAAGTGCCGGGGTTTTTATATCTGGAGAGCCGTTAAATCCCACATCAGCATAGCCTAAATCATCAGCTAATATGATGAGTATATTAGGTTTCTGTGCAAAAACGACTGAATAGAAAAAAACAATAAAGATGAAAATTAATTTTTTCATCGATTCAACTCCTCAAAATTTTATTGCTCATAATTTCTTGTCCAGACTCTTACATAATCGCAGTACATTTCTGTTGGGAAACCTTCCTGAGTCGTTGCTTCCGGAACCGGGTAACGTACCCCATTGACATATTTAACAAATGGCCTTCTAAGGCCCATCGATACCGTTACATGCATCGGATAGTGCCAGTACAGATTGGGTTTCCGCGCTCTCTCGATTCCGTCCACGTACCAAATAATAGAATCCGGTCTGCATTCTACGCCGTAAGTATGGAAATCCTCCCGGGCATCCCAGGGAGCAGCCCACTTATTTTTACAGATTTCCGGATGTGTTCCGGCCCGCAACCAGGTCAATTCGCCATTAAGAACCACTCTGGCCGGGCAGTTCATGTCAACAACATTAGGCCCATCATAGGTTTTGGTTTCAAAATCGTAATTAGCCTGTTGTAATTCACAGACATCAATTTCACAATATTGCACACCGCCCTCTTCAGTTGGCGTTGGTAAACCAACACTGTACATCCAAAAAGCAGGCGATGCACCAGGGAAACGCTGACATCCCTTTATTCTTGCTTCGTAGTAGCCATAAACAGAGGTTTGTTCATTGCGGATGATGCCTGATTTGTAATAATACTCATTTCCATCTCTATTATGAGTTTCCTGAATCATTTTAATGACCAGCATGCTGTCCCGAACAAATGCCAATTCTGGTTCCCATGACCAAACGCCCCAGTCGGCCACATCATTATTCCATTTAGATTTATCTAAGCTTGCTTCATTAAATTCATCACTCAGTTCTTCCACCAATTGCCAGCCACCTTTGTTGTCAGGATCAGATGCCGGATATACTTGTTCTTCTTCATTATTATCTGATGGAAATACCGGAGGCGAATCGTCTTTACAACCTGTGATGGTTATGATGGTGGCTGTGAAAACCATGATTAAAATAAAGTTTACAAAATTATTCTTTAACATCTTAAACATCCCTTGTTTGTTAATTAGATATGGAATATTTCATTTTTTTGTACAAAGGATCATCAACAGCTTTCAGATGCGCTAAAAGTCGTTGTTCCAGTTCCTCTTTAATTTTACGATGTTCCCTGGAATGAATCAGATTGTGCATTTCTTCCGGGTCATTTTTAAGGTCATACAATTCGTTTACATCAACCGGATTCCAGCAATATTTGTACTCAGGTGTCCGAATGGTTCTAATTCCATACCAATTGCCATTGTACCATTCGTAGCGATAGAATACTTCATCCGGACCATCCCAACCGGAATCGCCTTTAGTGATTAGAGGCATTAATGAGCGACTATCCAGATTTTTATCCCCAACATCCAATCCCATCCAATCTGTAAGTGTTTTGTTAACATCGATTGAAGAGACTTGCCTGGTAACCGTTTTACTCTCAACACCTGGCACCCGGATCAATAATGGTATCCGCATTAGTTCATCATAGCTGTATGGACCTTTGTCATAAAGTCCATGTTCACCAATCATACTTCCCTGATCCCCCAGGAAGACAATCAAAGTATTTTCCCAGAAACCATTTTTCTTTAAGGTATCCAAAATTTGCCCTACGGCCCGGTCAATCATGGTTACAGATCCCCAGTAATAGGCCGTACATTTTTTCCAATCATCTTCGGTCATATGTCCCACATCATGCCAGGGCCATAAAACGTCATGCTGATACGCCGGTTTGTTCTTGCGGTCTTCATTAAGACTTTTTGGTAATTTAACCTTTCGGTAATCATACATTCGGTTGTAAGGCGCAGGAACTCTGTAAGGAGGGTGAGGCGAATTATAGCTAACCGTCAAGAAAAATGGCATTTCCATATTCTTAGCTTCATCCAAAAACTTAATTGCTGCTTCTGTTTTTTGATAGGCGGGGGTGTCTTCATAACTACCCTTTAGAGTTGCATAGTATTCAGGTTTTTCATCAAAGGTTTTGCTTTTGTCGTAATATCGTTTAATACTTTCGAAATCAGGTTTTTCCGGTAATTTTCGAATATTTTCGGATTCTAAATTGTGAGTCAAAAATCGATGCACTCCCCGGCGTGGCAAACCATTTGGACCAAGATGCCATTTCCCAAAATAGCCTAAGAAATAATCTTTACGTCGTGCCCACTCCAGAATAGTCTCTTCATTTAAACTCAGTCCCATCAATTGAGAATGCCAGACATGGCAGTTATCATCCAGCCCGGTTCTGTGCCCAAGCCTTCCGGTAAACAAAGCCGCACGTGAAGGGGAACATAATCCCGTTGTGGTACAGGCATTCTGGAAATAAACAGATTCTTTTTTTAATGAATCAATATTGGGTGTTTGCACAGGAGAACCTAAAAAGGAAAATGTATCATGTCTTAGATCATCAAAAAACAACAGAACGACATTTTTATATTGTGATTTATTCCTTTTGGGAGTTCTCCAATCATACACCATTCTTTTATCCTGATGTCCCCGATGTCCGGCAAACCCGTTTTTAGCCAGATACGGTACGGCCATCAGTGAGAGTAAAGAACCCGAAAACCTTTTAATAAAATCACGCCTATCCAAACTCATTGATTTCTTCCTATTTCCTACAAATTTATCTTTTTGACAAATAAGATATCAGAATTCAAAACCTATGTTAAACCGATTGACCGATCCTAACAACTCGCCAAAGGAAGTATAGGCATAATCAAATACTAAACGTCCCCAATTCTTACTAATAGGATAATTAAAACCAACTCCCAGAGTGAGTCCCTGTTCATCGTAGTTAAATTTGTACCCGGCTCTTAAGGCGAGGAAATCTTTATACCAGTATTCACTACCAAAATTTATTTGTTCCGCATAATCTCTTGGATGCAGGGCTTCCACCGAAAGGCTAAGGTTTTGGTCCACGCGGCTCCAAACCGTCATTGCCAGGCCTATATGCATGGTTAATGGTAATTGGAAGCTCTCCTTTTCATATTGGTAATCTCTTGAAAAATTAGTAATGCTAAAGCCAAGGCG
>CAYNLJ010000014.1:15889-17005 GCA_964398005.1 uncultured Caldithrix sp.
CCATAATCCATAAAGATGAAACTGAAAGCAAATGTGCCAATGTTTTGAAAATTCCAGGCTCCTGCTACCGCATTGTGTTTAATATCAGCAAGCCAATCGGTGTAAGAAAACATTAACTGCCGCCCTTCGATAAGGGCAAGACCTGCAGGATTGTAGAAAATGGAGTTGATGTCGCCAGGCATCGAAACGAAAGATTCTCCCATAGCGGCAGCACGTGCACCCCCACCAATTTTCAAGAAGGTCATCCCAGCCTGTGCTACTTTATTTTGAGCATAGGTGGATGATAAAAAGCCTTGAAACCACAATAAGAAGGCTACCAAAAAAATATTTTTTATTTTCATTTTTTTCTCCTATACAATAACCTGTTTCATGTTTTTGTGGTTATCTAATAATCACGATTTTTCCGATTTTTTCACCAGACACTTTGGCACCACTCATATCTCTTTTTTGTACATGATATAAATAGATACCACTGGCAACATATTGGTTTTGTTCTGTCACCTGGTCCCAGGAATCACTGGAAGTTCCATTCATATGTTCAATCGTTTTTACTTTTTCACCCGTCATGGTGTAAATCGTGATGGTACAATATCCCGGTAAATTAACAAACAGAAGTTTGTTTGGCTCGCTTGGGAAATTATTGGGATCGTTAATATTATACGGGTTAGGTACTACATCAATTTTATCCATGTCCGGATTCTTCTCAGCAGCCTGCAAACGATAGGCAGGAACGGTAGTCATATTCCAGAAACGGCCACTTTCCAGCTTTTTACCAGGTTCCAACCAGTTTTGTGTCCCATCGTCATAGGCAGTGCAATAGTAGTAAACAGCCACACCAGGTGTAACAGTGGAGTCAAAATATTCATGGTCTGTACCTTCATAAATTAATTCCCAGGCATCCGTTGAGTCGTATTGCCCTATTGAACGGTACAGTCTGTAGCCTTCAAAATCCAGCACACCAGTGTCAGGATCTGGTTCTTTTTCCGGATCATCACTCCATTTGACTAAAATACCACCGCCAGCAGAGGTAACATATAAAGAGGGGGACATTGGTGGATCAGGGATATTAAAATTGTTTTCATAGATTATTTTGGCTCTTTCTGCTGTTTTAAAAAG